>NZ_JBRIIQ010000065.1:0-23310 GCF_052976905.1 Glaciimonas sp. GG7
ACTCGCCTTTGGCTCAAACATGTCCTCAGCCTGATCCGTCTGGCGGCAGGAAAATGTGGCAGCGTCATATGACGGGGCAGGTCAACTGCCACTTCAAAAGCAACGGCAACGGCCACGTCAAAAACAACGTCAACTGTGGCTGCGCCAGTGCTGCGTGTTTATTCGTTGGAGACTTGGACTGCATCTTTCAGGGCTGCTTTTTCACCGACCAGCGCAGCCTCTGGAAACTGCAATATCAGCAACTCAAGACCCGCCGCCCCAGCTTCCACATCTTGCACCTGATCACGTGCAACGAATAATGTTGCCAGCCCGGTCAACGCCATACCATCGACCAACAATGCGCCCTGTGTGACGACATAAAAACGCCCGCCGTTATGCGCGCCGCAGGCTGGTGCCGGGATTTTTTGATGTGGTGGTAAACGTATTAACCACGCGGCTAGTCCGCTTTCCTCGGGCGTAATCAAGATTTCTTCGAGTGCGGTATCCAGTGTCGTCAGCGCAGGTGTTAATGCTGTTGCGCCAGGCGCTGCGTGGACTTGCTGTTTCTTAATCCGCAACGGCAAGTGCGGGCGTGCTTCCGGTAAATACCATGCGCCGGTGTCGCCGATCAGCCGCAGCGTCAGATAAGACACGCCTTGCGCGCCGGACAATAGCGGTCCATAGGCCGAGTAGGGCGACGCGTAATGAATCCCCAGTTGTTCGACCGCATGCTTGCCCAGCGATCCGCTGCCGGCAACAAATACCTGAAACTGATGTTGCGCATGAAAATGGGTAGGCAGAGTCCAGTCGGGTGTCTGCTCAACCAGAAACGCCTGAGGGCGCGCCGTGTTCGCGCCCTTGACGCTGTCTTCATTGGGCACGATCAGATCGGTAATAAAGCCTGTGAACTGCGGCGTTTGTCGGGTGCGCCGTCCGGTTGTTGCCAGCGCTTGTGCGAGGGTTTGCATCGTCATTAATGTCATCCTGTTTCGAATTAACGAAAATAATTTCGAATTTAAAGTATAGTGAGCCGCATTCAATGCGTCAACAGTCGCACTGTCATTTGCATCTTTGTTGCGACTTTTTGTCACTAATTGTCGTCACTAATTTGCACTACATTAAAAAGTGATTTCCATGATCCCTACTCAAACAGCGCCTGCCACCGAGGTCGATGTCGTCGTCGTCGGTGCGGGTTTTGCCGGACTCTATATGTTGTATCGCTTGCGCCAGTTGGGCTTAACAACGCGAGTGTGCGAAGCCGGTCAAGGCGTGGGGGGCACCTGGTATTGGAACCGCTACCCCGGCGCACGCTGTGACGTCGAGAGCATGCAGTATTCCTACTCGTTCTCAGAGCAACTACAGCAAGAATGGATATGGACCGAACGTTACCCGCAGCAAGACGAGATTCTGCGTTACCTCAACCATGTGGCGGACCGTTTCGCTTTGCGCAGCGATATCGCCTTTGAAACCAAAGTCGTCAGCGCCGTGTACGACGCCGATAGCCAACGCTGGCGCGTCACCACCGAGCAGGGCGATACGTTGCAAGCCCGCTTCCTGATCACCGCCGCCGGTTGTTTGTCGGCTGCCAGAATGCCTGAACTGCCCGGACTCGACAGTTTCAAGGGCACTATTTATCACACCGGAAACTGGCCGCATACGCCGGTCGATTTCAGCGGTCAGCGGGTCGGCGTGATCGGCACCGGCTCGTCCGGTATCCAGACCATTCCTGTGATTGCGCGTCAGGCCAGTAAATTAGTCGTCTTCCAGCGCACGCCGAATTTCAGCATTCCGGCCTGGAACCGGCCACTTGCAGACGATGAGCAGCAACGATGGAAATCCGACTACGCCGCGCATCGCCAAAAAGCGCTTCAAACTCGCTCCGGGATTTTGTATGAATACAGTACTCGTGCCAGCAGCGACGTCGCTCCTGCCGAGCGTGAGCTTGAATATGAGCGCCGCTGGCAACGCGGCGGTGCCAACTACACGCATGCCTTCAATGACATCTTTACCAACCGTAGCGCCAACGACAGCGCCGCTCAGTTCGTGCGCAATAAAATTCAAGCCACGGTCAAAGATGCTGCACTGGCCGCCATGCTCACGCCCAACGATCATGCGATTGGGACCAAGCGGATTTGTGTCGATACCGATTATTACCAGACCTTCAATCAAGCCCACGTCAGCTTGGTCGACATCCGCGCTACGCCAATTGAGGCCATCGTGCCGGATGGCATCAGCACTGGTGCGGCCACCTATGCGCTTGACAGCATCGTCTTTGCCACCGGCTATGACGCCGTCACCGGTGCAATCGACCGCATCGATATCCGTGGCAAAAAGGGTGTAGCGCTCAAAGATAAATGGGCCGCAGGACCGCGCACGTATCTGGGTTTGATGACGGCTGGTTTCCCCAATTTGTTCTTCATCACCGGCCCCGGCAGTCCGTCGATATTGACCAACGTTGTCGTCTCCATCGAACAGCATGTGAACTGGATTGCTGCTTGTATCACCAGCATGCAAGCGCAAGCGCAAAGCGTAGCCGAAGCAGAAGTCAGCGCCGAAAACGATTGGGTCGCACACGTCAATGAAGTGGCTTCAAATACGCTCTTCCCCGGCACCAAATCCTGGTTCATGGGTGCCAACGTTCCCGGCAAGCCGCAAGTGTTCTTGCCGTATGCAGGCGGCTTTGCCAATTACAGCGCGATCTGCAACGAGGTTGTCGCCGATGCTTACCGCGGTTTTACATTCAGCAAATAAAGAAAGTCAATATGACCCGCGAATTAACCCGATTCACCGATAGAGTATTTTTAATTTCCGGCGGCGCACGCGGTCTGGGTACTGCTCAGGCGCGCTTGTTAGTGGCGGAGGGCGCAAAGGTCGTCATCGCCGACGTATTGCTAGAAGAAGGCCACGCACTGGCGCAAGAATTAGGCGACGCCTGTATTTTTCAGCCGCTCGATGTGACTTCCGAAGCGCAATGGGACGCCGCCGTCGCTGTAGCGCGTGGCATGGGTAAGTTACATGGGCTAGTCAATAATGCCGGGGTCTACACACCGCTGCCGCTGATCGATACCGATACTGCCCAGTTTGAGCGCCATATGCGCGTCAACCAGCTCGGTACTTTTCTTGGCATGCGCGCTGTGATTGGCGCTTTTGAAGAAACCGGCAGCGGCGCGATCGTGAATATGTCGTCCACCGTCGCCTTGCGCAGCGCGCCGAACTCTATCGCCTACACCGCCAGCAAATGGGCAGTGCGCGGCATGACCAAGGCCGCTGCATTGGAACTGGCCGACCGTAATATCCGCGTCAATTCCGTCCATCCCGGGCCGATTGACACCGACATGCTCAACGTGCGCAGCCGCGAAGAAAATCTGCGGCGGGTGCAGCAAGTACCGATGAAACGTCTGGGAACCAAGGAAGAAATCGCCAAACTGGTGTTGTTTCTGTTGTCTGACGATAGTTTGTATATGACCGGGTCTGAGGTGGCGATGGATGGTGGGGCGGCGTTGTGATTAGTCGTCCAAATCGTATTGCAATGCAGTCTTGTAATCCTGGCCGCCATAGAAAATACCGATGATTGATATGTCTTCGGCTTCCACAGAAAAGGCGATTATGGTGCGCTTTTTGTAATGCGTGATACGCAAGTTAGGGCGTATCTCATCGTGACAGACTCCGCACTGAGGGAAATACTGCAAGCTTTCACAATACGTGACGATAGTATCGGTATAGCGCTCTGCAATTTCAGAAGAAGCTGCGACCGCAATGTAACGATACAACGCTACCAGTTGCTGTTGTGCTTCTGGGGTGAATATAACGTTGTATCTCCTCATTCTTGCTCTTTTTTCAAGGTTCTCTTATGTTCGGCTGCGAGGGTGGCGCGTACTTGGGCGACGCTAACCGCCCGTGCCGGGTCAGCCTTGAGTGCGTCATAAGCTGGTCCGACTGTGTGTTGCAGCCAATTATCCATAGCCTTGTCGCGTGCCATCAGCACGCGTAGCCCGTCCCTGATGACTTCACTTTCGGTCGCATATTCCCCGGTTGCAACCTTGGTTTTTACAATATCGGCCATCTCATTTGGCAAAGTAATGCTGAATTGTTGTGTTGAGCGCATGGTCCATCTCCATTAATTGAATAGGATTTAATCCTACTCGTTGATATTCTCTCAGTCAAGACCACCTGTCAGGTCAGTTATTACTATTGCATATTGGTAAATATAAAAATCGTTATTGTTGCGGCATTGTTCCGTGCTATATTTTCCGAAAATAAAGATTTAATTTCGATATTTCGAAAATATACAAAAATATATAAAAATAGTAAAACGACTTGCCTGCATAAGCTGTTCATACGGCTTGTGCTCCAGATAAGCGACCCAGGAGACAAAAAATGAAAACACTACACATTAACTTACGCCCCCACGCCCGCAAGTTCGCACTCGGCCTGGCAATCACCAGCCTGACCCTCAGCGCCCACGCCTTCGAGCAAGAAAACGACGGCGTCTACGCAGACCGCATCGACTGGGGCCTGATGATGGACATGAGCGGCCCGGCCTCTGCGGCGCAATTGCCGTGGGTCAGAGGCTTTCAGGCGTATATGCACAAAGTCAACGACAGCGGCGGTATTCTGGGACGCAAGATCAACGTGCTGGCTGAAGATACCCGCTACGATGCATCGCTCGACCGCGTCGCCTATGAAAAATTGGTCAGTCAAACGCCGGTGCTGGGCATTTCAGGCGTCGGCAATTCAAGTGCGCAAGTCGCCTTGGCAAGCGCGATCCGGCGCGGCAAGGTGCCCGTGATCGGCACTTATGTCACCACTAAGGCAGCGGTGATTCCTGCCTCGCCATTGTTTTATGGCTCCTTTTGCGGATTCCGTGAAATGGCCCAAGTCGGTGTGGACTTTTTTTCCGACAAGCTCAAACTGAAAGCGCCAAAAGTCGCCGTCGTCAATCTCGATGTCGCCTCCGGCAAGGAATATGCGGCCTACATTGACGAAGCGGTGACGCAGCGTGGTGGCGCGTCGCAGTCGATTCAGATCAAGGTCGCCGCCGCCGACGCCACCGCGCAAGTGTTAGAAATCATCAAGATGAAACCGGATTTCGTCGCCATCCACGGCGTACCGACGACCGCGATTTTATTGATGCGCGCGATGCAGCAATATGGCCTCACCATTCCCACCTTCGCTATCACCTATCTCGGCACGCCGGGTGTGTACGAGGCGCTCGGCCCCAAGACCGGCAGTAACTATTATTTCGTCAGTTGCTTCACACCGGGCGACATTGACGAGCCGGGCGCGATCAAGGAAATGGCAGCCCTGTCCGACAAATATGGCAATGGCGCGCTCAAGAACGATATCAATTACGTCGCCGGCTGGGTCGTCGGTCAGCTAGCCGCCGAAGCCATCGCTAAAGCCGGTCCCGAGCCGACCCGCGCAGCATTGGTGGCAGCGCTTGCCAAAGGCTTTGAAGTCGATACCAAAGGTCTGTCTTCGCAACTCAAATACACCAGCGAGAATCATCTCGGACTCGTTCAGTTACGGCCCTATAACTACGATTACGACGCCAAACGCTTCAAGGCTTACGGCAAATACAGCGACTATCAAAAGGACGTTAAATAATGTTTGCACAAATTCTTTTCAGCGGTTTGGCGCTGGGCAGTATCTACGGCCTGGTGGCACTCGGGTTTGCCGTCATTTTTAAAGCCACCGGCGTGTTTAATTTTGCGCAGGGCATGTTGATGGTGTGCGGCGCTTTTCTGGCGGTCACGGCGAGCAGCCAACTTGGTTTGCCGTTTCCGTTGGCGGTGGTGTTCATCGTTGTGGTCGCAGCGTTGCTTGGTGCTGTGATTCACGCCTTGTTAATCCGTCCGTTGGCAGGCCGTCCGTTGCTGCCCGTGATCATGATCACGATTGCGCTGGCCATTGTGCTGCGGGCGATGATCGAATTGATTTACGGGCCGCAAGCGCGTTCATTAACCACGCCATTGCCAACGGGTAGTTTTCTGGTCGGCGGCGTGCGCATCTCCGAATTGCATTTAACAGCCGCGCTGGTGAGCTGGGCCTGCATGGGCGGCGTCGGTGCATTTTTCAAGTTCACCTCAGCCGGTTTGCTCATGCGCGCCACAGCCGATAGTCATGAAGCGGCGCTGGTGTCGGGCATTAACGTCAATCGCATCAACGCGCTGGCGTGGGCGATCGGCAGCGTGTTAGCAGCCATCGGCGGCGTCTTTCTCGGACAACTGCAGGTCGCCACAGTGGACCTGGAAACCATCGGTTTGCTAGCCTTGCCAGCGGTAGTCATCGGCGGCTTGCAAAGCATCCCCGGCGCGGTTGTCGGCGGTTTGTTAGTTGGCCTCATTGAGCAGTTCGGCTCCGGCTATATCTCGCCCAAAGCGCGTGATATTTTGATTTATGCGCCGCTGCTGATGATCTTGCTGGTCAGGCCTTGGGGCTTGTTCGGTCAACGTGAACTTGGGCGGGTGTAAAGCGATGACGATTCCGACATCTACGCTGACAACCCCTATGCCGATTCCTGCGCCGGTTTTTCCGTGGCGCTGGGTCCGTCTGATAGTCGTCATCGCCGTGCTGTGTTATTTGCCGGTGGTGCTCGATCAGCGTGCCATCTTCGGTATCCGACTCTCGAATCTGCAATTGCTTAACATTGGCCTTACCCAACTGAATCTGACCTTGATTGCGATTCTGGGTGCGCTATCGCTGAATTATCTGACCGGTTGCGCGGGTTTGATTTCTATCGGCCACGGTGCTTTTTATGCCGTCGGCGCGATGGCTGCTGCTGTCACGGGCACGCAATGGGGCTGGCCGTTTCCCTTGGTGTTGGTCGCCGCTGGCGTCGCCGGTGCTGTGGCTGGCGTGATCGCAGGCTTGCCTTCGCTACGGGTGCGCGGTTTGTATTTTGTACTCTCCACATTGGCGCTGCATTTCATCGTGGTGTTCTTGCTGGCCGAATACCAATATAAATTTTTCGATGTAGTCGGGATTCCCTTCAATGAAGCGCGAATCGGCCCGATTGCGCTGGACTCTGCATTGCGCTGGTATTTCTTTTTGCTGCCCTTGGTCGCCGTGGTCTATTTCTGTCTACGCAACACCATGCGCTCGCGTGAAGGTCGCGCTTTGATGGCGATGCGTGACCATGAACTGGCCGCCACCGCCGCAGGCATAGACGTGCGCATCCTGCGCTTGAAAGCATTCGCTTTCAGCTCGGCGATTGCCGCGATGGCCGGTGCCGTGTATGCGTATTACATGACCAATGTGACGGCGGAGTTTTTCAGCATCAACTTTGCGATCCAATTTATCGCCATGATCATCATCGGCGGCATGGGCTCGCTAGCCGGTTCCGTGGCGGGGGCGGCGGTATGGCTGCTGCTGCCTGCCGTCATTACCGGCTTTGCCACGCATGCAGGGGCAGGGTCGGGAGAAATTGGTCAGTTTTTGCTTAATAGCAAACCGCAATTAGTCAATCTGGTGTTTGGCTTGCTGGTGGTGGTGTTGCTGATTTTTGCACCCGGCGGCATGGCAGGCTTGGGGCTGCAACTGCGTAGACGTGATCTTGCATGGTGGAGAGCAGCATGGAAATAATCTTACGTGTCGATAACCTGTCTGTCGCCTATGCACGCAAGGGGCTGGCACTTGACGATGTCAGTCTGGCCTTGCCGAGTGGCAGCATCGTCGCCTTGCTAGGGGCAAATGGCGCTGGCAAAACCACCTTGATTCGCGCCATTACCGGTTTGCTAGGCGTGCATGGCGGCGCGGTGACGAGCGGCAGTATCCATTTCAATGGTACGGACATTCTCGGCCTAGCCGCGCATCGGCTGGTGCGCCTCGGTATGGCCCAAGTGCCGGAAGGCAGGCTGGTGTTCAAGCAATTAAGCGTTGAAGAAAATCTCGCGGTCGGCGCGGCCATCTTGCCGCGTGCAGCAGTGCGTGAAAGGATGGAAGCGGTCTATCAACTCTTTCCTCGTCTGTTGGAGCGCCGTACGCAAGCCGCTGGCTGGCTCTCAGGCGGTGAGCAGCAAATGCTGGCGTTGGGCCGGGCGTTAGTGGCCGGGCCACGCTTATTGCTGGTCGATGAATTGTCGCTGGGCCTGGCACCCTTAATAGTGGAATCGATTTATCAGCAGTTAAAAATTGTCGGCGACACGCTAGGCACATCGATGCTGGTGGTCGAACAAAATGCGCGTCTGGCGCTGCGTTTTGCCAGCACCGCCTATGTGTTAGAACGAGGTCGCATCGTGCTCTCCGGCCTGGCTAGTGAAGTCGCGGCAAATGCATTGGTGAAAGAATCCTATTTAGGCAGTCAGCGTGCCGAGGTTGCAGCATGAGCGCCGTATTGTTAGACATCACGGCATTGCAAATGCGCTTTCAGGGATTGAGCGCGTTGGATGATGTTTCGTTTACCGCACAAGCAGGCGAAATTACATCGCTGATCGGCCCCAACGGCGCGGGCAAGACCACTTTGTTTAACTGCATCACCGGTATGTATCGGCCAACCGCAGGTCGGGTTGTCTTTGATGGTGTTGATATCACCGGTCAGGCCGCGCATCGCGTATCGCGGCATGGCGTGGCGCGTACGTTTCAGAATCTGGCGTTGTTTGGTGGGTTGACTGTGATGGATAACTTGCTGGTCGGCGCTTATCGGCAAGGTTCGTCAGGTTTGCTTGCCGGTGCGTTGAGGAGTCGGCAGGCGCGGGTTGAGCAGCGTGATGCGTTGGCTGCTGCGACCGATGTGTTGGCGTTTTTGGGGATGCCAGATATTGCGGATGTGTTGCCTGGGGAGCTTCCTTATGGGCGTCAGAAGCAAGTGGAGTTTGCACGGGCGTTGATGCAAAAGGCGCGGCTGGTGTTGTTGGATGAGCCTATGGCCGGGATGAGTAGTGCTGAGAAGAGTGCTATGACGGAATTGATTTTGCGGGTGCGGGATGAATATGGGGTGAGTTTTTTGATTGTTGAGCATGATATTCCGGTGATTATGGATATCTCGGACAAGATTGTTGTGCTTGATTTTGGGCGGAAGATTGCGGAGGGGACGCCGTGTGAGGTGCAGGGGGATGCTGCTGTGATTAAGGCTTATTTGGGGAGTGAGGTGGAGGAGGTTGTTTAGTGTGTTTGGTTGATGGTTATTGTCATTGTTTGTACTCCGTTGGGGATTTTGGGGGCGTCGGTATTTAATGCGTTTTTTACTCCGTTGATGCTAGCCGGGGGCGGCCCGGCAGCCGGTCACTTTTTCTTGCTTCGCCAAGAAAAAGACACCAAAAAGAAGGCGACCGCAAATGCTGCTGCCCTGCGGGTTCCCAAATTTTCCAGCCACCCGTCGGGTCTGAGGACCAACTCGCTGCGCTCAAACATGTCCTCAGACAATTCCCGACGGGCGGCTGAAAAATTTGGCAGCATCATATGACGGGGTAGGTCAACGTCAAAAGCAGCAGCCTTTTTGATGAAGGGTTTCCTCACTCTATAAGCGGCGGAGAGGTTGATGTTGAAGTTGCTTTTGAAGTTGCAGGCGCAGCCACAGTTGAAGTTGCTTTTGAAGTGGCAGTTGTTTTTGAAGTGGCAGTTGACCTACCCCGTCATATGACGCTGCCAAATTTTCCTGCCACCAGCCGGGTCTGATGACCAACTCGCTGCGCTCAAACATGTCATCAGCCTGATCCGTCTGGCGGCAGGAAAATTTGGGGACCCGGAGGGCAGCGGCATTTGCGGTCGCCTTCTTTTTGGTTACTTTTTCTTGGCGAAGCAAGAAAAAGTGACCGGCTGTCGGGCCGCCCCCGACAAGCATCAACGGAGTAGCAAACGTATTCAATAACGACGACCGAACACAATCAGAACAACTTCAATAAAACTAACAAGAGACAACCAACATGCCAAATTCCGATCAGCCGCAGCAGCACCACCAAGACGCCAAAGAATACGACATCCTCATCATAGGCGCAGGTTTCGCCGGCCTCCACATGCTCCAACAAGCCCGCACAATGGGCCTGTCAGCCCACGTATTCGAAACCGCCCAAGACGTCGGCGGCGTCTGGTACTGGAACCGCTACCCCGGTGCCCGCTGCGACGTAGAAAGCCTCCAATACTCCTATTCGTTTTCATCAGAATTAGAACAAGAATGGACCTGGACCGAAAAATACGCAGCTCAGCCAGAAATCCTGCGCTACATCATGCACGTAGCCGACCGCTTCGATCTACGCCGCGATATCGCATTCAATACACGCATTGCAACAGCAACCTTCAACGAAACAACCAACCGCTGGGAATTATTCAGCGCGACAGGCGTAAAGACAATCGGGCGTTTCTGCGTCATGGCCAGCGGCTCCTTGTCCGCTACCAGACTCCCCGATATTCCAGGTCTGGAAAATTTCACCGGCAAGATCTACCACACTGGCGCATGGCCTCATGAAGGTGTCGATTTTCAAGGCCAACGCGTGGGCGTCATCGGCACCGGCTCATCCGGCATTCAGGCAATCCCGGCACTCGCACGTCAGGTTGAACAACTGACCGTATTCCAACGCACCGCCAATTTCTCCATTCCCGGATGGAACGAAGCCCTCAAACCTGCCATCCAGCAAGAATGGAAAAGCGTCTACCACCAACACCGCAGCCGCGCTCGTGAGGTCGGCACGCTGTATGAATTTTCTGATAAATCAGCCCTGCAAGTAAGCGATGACGAGCGCACGCAAGAGTACCAACGGCGCTGGAACAAAGGCGGCGTTAATTTCGTCCACGCGTTTCAAGACGTGATGACAGACAAGGCCGCCAACGACACCATCGCCGACTTCGTCCGCGCCAGAATTCGCGGCATCGTAAAAGACCCGGCAGTCGCTGCCATGCTCTGTCCCACCGATCATCCGCTAGGTACTAAACGTATTTGCGTCGATACCGGTTATTACGAAACCTATAACCGCACCAACGTCAAATTAGTCGATCTAAAGAACACCCCGATCACTCAAGTCAGCGCCGCTGGTGTGCATTGCGGTGACACCGTGCATGCGCTCGACGCGCTGGTCTGCGCCACCGGTTACGACGCATTGACAGGCGCGCTGCTCAATATTGATATCCGTGGCAGAGACGGATTGAAGCTAGTCGATAAATGGGCAGCCGGTCCGCGCACGTATCTGGGATTGATGACTTGCGGGTTTCCCAATATGTTCATCATCACCGGCGCTGGCAGCCCGTCCGTGCTGGTCAATATGGTGGTCGGCATCGAGCAGCATGTCGAATGGATCAGCGCATGTATCGCGTATCTGGATGAGCGCAAGTTAGCAACCATCGAGGCCGGTGCGCCAGCCGAGCAGGATTGGGTCGCGCACGTGAATGCGGCTGCTGACAAGACCTTGTTTCCACTGGCGAATTCATGGTTTTTAGGGGCGAATATTCCGGGGAAGCCGAGGGTGTTTATGCCGTATGTGGCAAAAATCGGGGTGTATCGGAAAGAGTGTGATGAGATTGCAGCGCAGGATTATCGGGGGTTTGTGTTGAATGTTTAGACTGCACTTTCCAAAATTCATATTTATAGCTAATAATCGTGGGTTTTTAATGGAGATGTTGTACGACATCTGATTCAAAAAAGAAAAATATGCCGACGATTAGCGCGTTTTATGATTTATTAATTCAAATGTTTTTCGAAGATCATTCGCCGCCCCATTTTCATGTGAAGTATGCTCAATTTAAGGCTGTGATTGACATCAAAGAATTGGTACTTATAGTTGGAAAGTTGCCCCGGCGGGCCTTGAGTCTGGTACTTGACTGGGCTCAATTACACCAAAATGCGTTGCTGGATGATTGGCAGCTTTGTCAAGACATGCAGACTCCTAAACCGATTGCACCTTTGGAGTAGAGCGTTATGGAATGGGATGTTACTGAAGTCAAATTAACTGGCAAATTCACTATTCTGGTTCGCTTTAACGATGGTGTGGAGGGAGTGGTGATATTCATGCCGACATTTTTTCGTGGCGTATTTTCTCATTTGTGTGACCAGTCTGAGTTCTGACGAGTGATGGTGGTCGATGGTGTGGTGACCTGGCCAGGTGAGCTTGATTTAGCGCCTGACGCCATGCATGACCAACTTAAACGTCATGGTCAATGGTTGTTAGCTTAAGAGATAAATACTGAAAACCGGGTTGGAGTTCGTTGGCTCCATCCCCCTTCAGTCCAGTTGCCCAACGGATGCGGGCTTGCGTAAGTCTGCATCCTTTTGTACCAAACAGCCACCGATATCACGCCGCCAAAAACCCGCCATCCACAGGCAATGTAATCCCCGTAACATAACTCGCCATCTCCGAGGCCAAAAACACTACCGGCCCCACCAGTTCCTCAGCTTGTCCTACCCGTCCCATCGGTGTTCTGAGCATGAATTTATTCAATGTTTCAGGATTGCCGCGCGAGTCTATCGTCATCGGTGTTTCAATCAAGCCCGGCGCGATGGCGTTGACGCGGATGCCGTCTTTAGCCAATTCAACGGCCAGTGATTGGGTCAGCAGTTTGATGGCGCCTTTGGAGGGCGAGTACCCCATGCTGCCAGGTTGTCCGGCAAAGGCGGCGATGGAGGCGATGTTAATGATCGATCCCTTGGTTGCGCGCAATGATGGCAGTAACGCGTGCGTGATGTAGAAAGCGCCGTTGAGATTGACATCCATCATCCGTTGCAGATTGGTAAGAACACGCGGACTGTCTATCCCTTCGCGGATCAGGATGCCAGCATTGTTGACCAGCACATCGACGTGGCCGATTTCTGCGGTGAGTTTTTGCGCCAACGCGACACAGGCTGCGGCTGACGTGACATCGAGCACATGCGCCCAGGCCTGACCGCCAGCGGCGCAAATTTCGGCGGCGACTTGCGTGATGCCTTCCGGATTAATGTCGGTCACGATGACGCGTGCGCCAGCCTTCGCCAGTCCGATGGCGATTGCTCGGCCATTGCCCTGGCCTGCGCCCGTGACCAACGCCAACCGTTCGGTCAGGATGTGCGGAGCCATATTTGAAGAGATAGTCATGCGTGTTTCCTTTAGTTGAATGGGTGTGTGCGCTTTAGTTGGATTTCTTGGCGGCGGTTGAGTGAATTATTTTGTTTTTCCAAATATGGAAATATATTTTTTAATTTCGAAAATATTACCACAGAACTATTTCCTTGAAAGTAGCAACCCTCAGCACCTCTGATTAAGGGGAAGACTTACTGTGGTGCATAGCAGGGGGATCTTGTTTGGGCAGTAATAAACGCAGAATGCATAAGTAAAAAACAATGCGGTGCCAGAATTATTATGTAGTATGATTTTCGAAATCAAAAAATATATTTCTATATTTCGAATTATTGTGTTGGTTGTGTTGGGTATACAAAACCAATAACGATCGTGACGAAATGTGTGACTGTGTGACCACCCGACGGAGACAAAATGAACCGTATCACTCGCAATACGACAACAACCCTTAGCGCCCATATCGTAAAACCAGGAAAACTGAGCGCCATCGTAGCCATCGCCACCCTGACCATGAGCGCGTACGCCTTCGATGAACCCAATGATGGCGTCTACGCAGATCGGATCGATTGGGGCGTCATCATGGATATGAGCGGCACGGGAGCTGCCTCGCAAGTGCCTTGGGTCAGAGGGATACAGGCGTATATGCGCAAAGTCAACGAGTCTGGCGGCATCAACGGACGCAAAATTAATTTGCTGGTCGAGGACACTCGCTACGACCCGACGCAAGACCGCATCGCCTATGAAAAACTTAACAGCCAGACCCCGGTACTGGGCATTTCCGGCCTTGGCAATTCCAGCGCACAGGTCGCTTTAATGCCCTCCATTCGACGCGGAAAAGTACCCATCGTAGGCACTTTTGCCGTCACCAAAGCCGCCATTGAACCGGCCACGCCGATGTTCTATAACGGCTATTGCGGGTTCAAACAAATGGCGCAAGTCGGGGTCGGATTTTTTGCTGACAAACTGAAAGTTAAAGGCATCAAGGTAGCAACCGTGCACATGGATGTCGCCGGCGGCAAGGAGTATGCCGAATACATCGATGCAGAAGTACACAAATACGGCGGTACTTCACAGGCCTTCCCGATCAAGATCGGTGCTGCCGATCTGACCGCGCAAGTCATGGCCGTCATGGCGATGAAGCCGGATGTGGTCACAGTCTACGGCGTGCCGACCCCGACTATTTTGTTGATGCGCACCATGCAGCAATACGGCTTAAAAATTCCAACTTTTTCGATCACCCAACTCGGCACGCCGAATATCTACGATGCGCTCGGCGCTGATGCCGGACGTAATTATTATTTTGTCAGTTGCTTCACCCCCGGTGATATCGACGACTCCGCTGGTATCAAGGACTTAGTGGCGGCGGCGGATAAATACGGTTTCGCAGACCTGAAAAGCAACGTTAATTTCACCGGCGGATGGGTCGTCGGGCAACTAGTCGCAGACGCCATCGCCCTGACTGGCAAAGAACCCACCCGTGCAGCCTTGGTTGCTGCCATGAACAAAGGCTTTCAGGTCGATACCCACGGTGTGTCTTCACCCTTAAGCTACACCAGCGACAATCACCTCGGGATGGTTGCGTTGCGGCCGTATAGCTATGACTACGACGCTAAACGTTTTAAGGCGTATGGCAAATATAGTGACTATCAGCAATACGTTAAGTAAGTATTCAATACGCAGGTCCTTATCCCTCATGGATGAGGACAGGGGATGAAGTCAAACTGCATCAGTTTGATGCAGTTTGACGGGCATAAATGTTGCTATAATATTTTTCGAAAATTCGAAATTCAATAATTTTCTGGCCAAATAGCATCTTCTGGCGCCATCTGCGTCAAGATCTGCAACCCCGTTTTGTAAGGTGTTTTATGAGTCCCGACCGCTATCTGCGTACCTTCGATGTGCTTGACCTGTTAGTCCGCTTTAAAGACGGCTTACGCCTCACTGAAATTAAAGAAGCCCTCGGCCTGCCTGTCAGCAGCGTCCACAATATGTTGCAAACGATGGTCGCAGCCGAAGTACTGACAGTGACCGAAGACTTGCGCTATTCGATCGGCCCGCGGGTCGTCGGTATTGCTTTGTCTACCGTGGCGTCGCTCGACGTGCGCCCGCTTGCACGTCGTCATTTGCAAGACTTGGCAAAGGTCATCGGTGACGACGTTTATCTCGGTATGAATATGGGGCAGCGGGTGTTTTATGTTGACCGCTGCATGGGTACGCAACGCATCTCGCTCGATATTCGTTTGGGTGAGCGGCTGTCCTTGCATTGCACCGCTACTGGCAAGTTGTTTGCTGCCCATGATCCGCGCCTTGCTGCTAAAGCGCTGGCTGGGCCGTTGAAAAAACTGACCGTCAATACCATCACCGATCCGTTAGCGCTGGAAGCTGAATATCAACGTATTCGTACGCAGGGGTATGCCAAGAGTGAGGAAGAGGCTGTTGATGGGGTGGTCGGATATGCGATTCCGATTCGTCATGCCAGTGGTGACTTGGCTGCTGCGATTCATGTTTCGGTTATTGGCCGTCGTGCTACTAAATCGCATGAGCATCAATTGCTTGAAGCGGCGCGGGCTTGTGCGCAGCAGGTTGAGCGTAGTTTGGGGCATTTCAAACCGTTAGCGGTTGGTTAGGAGTTTGTTCGGTTGTTGAACATTGAAACGGTATGTGCTCCGTTGTTGCTATTTCGGTCGTCGGTTATTGAATGCGTTTGCTACTCCGTTGATGCTTGTCGGGGGCGGCCCGACAGCCGGTCACTTTCTTTTGCTTCCAAAAGAAAGTAACCAAAGAAAAGGCGACCGCAGATGCCGCTGGCCTCCGAGTCCCCACATTTTCCTGCCGCCAGCCGGGTCTGAGGACCAACTCGCCTGCGGCTCAAACATGTCCTCAGCCTGATCCGTCTGGCGGCAGGAAAATGTGGCAGCGTCAAATGACGGGGTAGGTCAACTGCCACTTCAAAAACAACTACAACGTCAAAGGTGGCTACGCCTGTAAGGTCAACGGCATACCCGTAACCTTTGTTGATTCTTGCTCTCCGATTTTTCCTGGTCGTGAGACGTGGAATTCAAGAAAATCCGTTCGTACTGAGTAGCCCGTGAGGGGGTATCGAAGTATATGCATACGGTGGTGATTCTTCGATACAGGCCTTCGTGTCTATTCCAGTTCAAACGGTTTGTCTGGTGTGCATATTTTAAATATCAACATGCCCTGATTAGGGCTCTCCCGTCAATGCGCCACTGATTTGGAAAACACATTGAGCACCACCACGCCGGCGACGATTAAGCCGATACCGGTTATCGCTGCTGTATCCAATGTTTGTTTGAACACCAGCCAGCCGATGAGTGCGATGAGTGCGATTCCAACCCCTGACCACATCGCATACACGACTGCGACGGGTAGAGAGCGTAGCGTTAGCGATAGGAAGTAAAACGCAACCAGGTAACCGACGATGACGATGGCGGAGGGCATCAATCGGGTGAATTCGTTGCTTGCCTTTAAGGCACTGGTGGCGATGACTTCTGCAACGATAGCGATACCTAAATAGAACCAATGCATGTTTTCCTCATCTTTCATTTTTGCCATTGCTGGCGTGGTGGCGCGGTTGTTGGAGTTTGTCTTGATGTATCCATCATTGCGCCATTTTGTTGTCCTACACCTTGGAATCTGTGCGCGCATGGTATCCCATGATAGGGGGTAACGGGGGTAAGTGACTGTTAGCCGAACGACCGGTTTTTGCGCTAATGCGGCATGTCAATTGACTGCCGATGTACGCGCTGGCAAAACGTTAATAGAAATATTATTCATAAATCCATATGAAAATTATGATGTATTTTGCATCTTTATCGAGAATGATTCTTATTTACGATATAGTTGCCATGCGTCACTAATTTCAGATAGGACTAAAAATGAATACGACACGGCAGCCTGAGGCCTCGGATAACAATGCGGAAGTAGGTTCAGTACTCATTCAAAATCGACATTTGCTAGTCAATATTGCGACCGGGATTACCGGTTGTCGGGGGCGTGCTGAGGATGTTGTGCAAGACGTATTTATTAAAGTCAGTGAGAACGTGCCGGTTGAGAAGGTGCGTCAACCATTGGCGTATTTGATGCGCATGGTACGTAATCTGGCGATTGATCATTACCGCCGTCGTACCTTTGAGCGCGGTCATTACATCAATGAAGAAGAGGGCTATGACGTGCCTTCGCCTGATGCCGGTCCGGAGGCGCATGTGATTCTGCATGATTTGTTGCAACACATCTCGGACGCACTGGCGACCTTGCCTGCGCGCACGCGTGTGGCATTTGAGATGGTGCGCATTGGCGACTGCACGCTCAAGGAAACGGCGGGCATATTGCAGGTATCGCAAACCTTGGTGCATTTTATGGTGCGCGATGCGACGAATCACTGTCTCAATTGTGTACAAGGAGCGCGTGCAATACTGGCCGAGCCGCCATTAGCCTATCGTGCTTAACTTATTGGGCTTAAAAAAAAAGCGCCATCACACGTCTCTAGCGTATTGGGCGGCCATTTGCTGCGCAGATTTCAGGAGTTTTTCTATGAGTTTTGACAGCACAGACACGATTTTCCGGGTAGTGGCTAATGATGAAGAGCAGTATTCCATCTGGCCCGATTACAAAGAGATGCCCCCAGGATGGCGCGCAACTGGTTTTAGCGGCAACAAGCAAGCTTGCCTCGTGCATATCGAGCAGGTGTGGATTGATTTGCGTCCATTAAGCCTGCGGCAACACCTTGCTGCGCAAACTATCTAGTAGAGCGCTGGCGGCTCCTTCACTATCAACCAGAGCGCGACTACATCCCAGGAGCTATTTAAGATGCAAATACAAGCAATCGAAACAGTCGGCCTCAGTATTGAGGCCGGTTTTCCCTTCAGAATCAGCCCGGTGACGCCGGGGGCCAGCGTGGCCGATCTTTTGCCGCAGTTGCATGCGATGACAGAGACGCATTTGCATGAAGTCGGCGCGATTTTATTTACCGGATTCGGCGTAGGCGGGGCCGATGCATTTCAGCATTTTGCGGCGTCGTTTGGTCATCCGTTGCTCAATTACGAATTCGGATCGACCCCGCGCAGCAAGGTTGGCGGTGGCATTTACACCTCCACCGAATACCCCGCCCATCAACATATTCCGCTCCACAACGAGCAAGCCTATACCCGCGAATGGCCAATGAAAATCTGGTTCTATTGCGACGTCGCCGCTCAACTGGGTGGCGAAACCCCGATTGCCGATAGCCGTGCGGTCTACCGCGACATTGCCCCTGAGATTCGCCAGCGCTTTATTGATAAAGGTTTGCTGTATGTGCGCAATTACGGCAACGGGCTCGACTTGCCGTGGCAGCGCGTATTCAACACCGACAGTACGGCAGAGGTAGAAGCGTATTGCCATGCGCATGACATTGGATTTGAATGGAGCGACGATGGTGATCTGCGGACTTCACAGCGCTGCCAAGGCGTCGGCCAGCATCCTGTCACGGGCGAGTCGGTCTGGTTTAATCAGGCGCATTTATTTCACATTTCCACGCTCGACGCCGACACGCGTGAAATCTTGCTCGATAGCGTCGGAGAAGAAAATTTGCCGCGCAATGTGTATTACGGCGATGGCAGTCCAATTGCCGATACAGAACTCGACCATGTGCGCGCGGTTCTGGAAAAACACACAATAGCGTTTGCATGGCAACAGGGCGACGTTCTCATGCTCGACAACATGCTCGCAGCCCACGCCCGTGCACCTTTCACAGGGCCGCGCAAAGTGATGGTCGCGATGGCCGAAGGGCACGGCGAACGCTGATCGCTTACGCGCTGCTGCAAATGCGTATGCAGCGTGTAAGCCGGACTACTCAGTTTTTTAACAGGACCGCATGACCTCTTCATTTTCTGCCATTTCTCCTGCCTTATCGGCGCATCACATTTCAGTCTCCTATCAGGACCACGCTGTATTGAAAGGACTCAGTCTGGATATTGCACCGGGCAAGATCACCGCCCTGTGTGGACCGAACGGCTGCGGCAAGAGCACCTTGCTACGCAGTCTGGCTGGCCTGCAAGCGGTGAGCGAGGGTCAGGTCAAGGTCAACGGTCGAGCGCTGGCGTCCTACAAACGGCGCGAACTCGCCCAGACGTTGACCATGCTGGCCCAGTTCAACCAGATACCCGAAGGCTTAACGGTTGCCGAATTGGTCGCTTATGGCCGCTATGCTTTTGGATCGATTTTCTCAGGCGCAACCAGCGCCGACCGCGCAGCGGTGACCGATGCCTTATCTGCCACCGGCCTGCAAGACTACGCCGAACGGCAAGTCACCGCGCTCTCCGGCGGCGAGCGGCAACGTGCCTGGGTCGCCATGGCGTTAGCGCAAGAATGCGGTATTTTGCTGCTCGATGAACCGACAACGTATTTAGATATCCATCATCAGATCGATGTATTACGTGCGTTGCGTGATCTCAACCGGGAGCGCGGCCTGACGATAGTGTGGGTCTTGCACGAGCTCAATCAAGCCGCCGCTTTTAGCGACCACATCGTCCTCATGCGCGCCGGGCAGATTTTGCATCAAGGCACGCCCGAGGCCATGATCAATCCGATCTTCTTGTCAGAAACGTTCGGCCTGCCAATGCTGCGGCTCAACCATCCTGAAACAGGCGAGCCGGTCTGTTTGCCATCCTATCGCTCGGTTTCCGCGGCAACTGTCGACGCAGAAAAGTACGTTGCATGAGTGCAGTGATTACCCAGAGAGCGATACCGCTATTGTGCGCAAAGAGCCGGGCAAGCTGGCTCGCCGTCGTTGGCGTGCTAAGCGTCTTCATACTCGCTGGACTGCGGTTATGGCCCGATATCAACGCGCTGCTGCAAGCCGATGCCGGAACACCCGATGCGCAGATCGCGCATCTGCTGTTGTTTGAGTTGCGTCTGCCGCGGGTATTGGCGGCGTTGGTTGCGGGCGCAGCGCTGGGTTTGTCGGGCACTTTATTTCAGGCACTCACCCGCAATCCACTGGCCGCGCCGGATCTGTTGGGTGTGACCGGTGGCGCACAGTTAGGCGTATTCGCTGCCATCATGCTGCCTGCGCTGGGCGGCGTGGCCAGCGTGCCGCTGTTGTTCTGCTGCGGTTTATTGGCCGCTACACTGGCGATGCTCACCGCTGGCGGCTGGCGCGTCTCGGCCTTGCAATTAATCATTGCCGGTACCGCCTGCTCGCTATTTTTTTCCGCCATCACGATGATGCTGTTGACGATTTTTGAAGACGATATCGCCAGCGTCGCACTCTGGAGCAACGGTGTGCTGTATCAGCCGGGGGCCGCCGGATTGATCACCGTGATGCTCTGGATGATCGTGCCTGTGGCCGTATTGCCGTGGTTATTGCGCCCGTTAGAAGTCAGCACACTGGGCGATGATGCCGCACGCATGCTAGGCGTGCCATTGCAGCCCATCCGGTTTGTCACCATGTTTGCTGCCACGATGTTTGCCGCTGCGGCCGTCAGTGTGGCCGGACCGATGGGCTTTGTCGGATTGATCGCGCCCAATTTGATGCGTGCCGCAGGCATACATCGGCTGCATCTGTTGGCACCGCTATCGGCCTTATGGGGCGGCTTGATTTTGCTGGCAGCAGACAGCTTTGTGTTAGCACTCAAGCTCGACGCAACCCTCTCCACCGGCGTCATGATTGCCATCATCGGCACGCCGTTGTTGCTGCTATTAATCCATCGCAAGCGCATGCTCGCTGGCGCAGAGTCCGAAGTCCGTGGCGAGCAGCGCTTCCATTTGTCCTTTCGAACCGGCTTGTTCGTGTGCGGCGGCCTGTTATTGGCACTGGCAAGTTTTGCCGTCGCCTACGGCGATACATGGCTGACCCCGCTGCGTTGGTGGGATGCCGCCAACGGGCACGATGCCATCGCTGGCATGCTCATCGACATGCGGCTCTCGCGCGTACTGACTGCCATGCTCGCCGGTGCGTTATTGGCAGCCAGCGGGACATTGCTGCAAAGCGTGGTGCGCAATCCACTGGCCGGGCCGGAAGTACTGGGCATTACCCAAGGGGCAGGGCTGGCGGTGTTGTTGGCGTTAGTAGTGGCACCGTTGGTTTCGCGCCCGATGATGTTTGGTGCGGCTCTGGCAGGGGGCGCAATCATTCTTGCTATCACGCTGCTGCTGAACCGACGCCATCGTTTAGCGCCACTGCCAGTGGCGCTAACCGGCATTGCTTTAGGAGCGATGTGTGCGGCGCTCTCGCAATGGCTGATCGTCGAAAACAGCGTCCAACAAGCGCGCTTTCTGGTCTGGCTGGTGGGCGGCACTTATGGCCGCAGCGCCGTTGATGCGGCGTCATTGCTGCCGTGGTTGTTGTTGAGCATACCGATGGTGTATTGGTTAGCCCGACCGTTGGATTTGCTGGCGCTGGGCGAGCAAAGTGCCGCAGCGCTAGGCGTACCGGTGGCACGTCTGCGTTTAGTCGCCATGCTGCTGGCAACGCTACTGACCTGCGCCGCCGTCGCCGTGGTGGGGCCGGTTGCTTTTGTTGGTTTGATGACGCCGCATCTGGCGCGCATGCTCGGCTTTC
Organism: Glaciimonas sp. GG7; assembly: GCF_052976905.1. Taxonomy (NCBI): domain Bacteria; kingdom Pseudomonadati; phylum Pseudomonadota; class Betaproteobacteria; order Burkholderiales; family Oxalobacteraceae; genus Glaciimonas; species Glaciimonas sp. GG7. The sequence continues at coordinate 21,517 of NZ_JBRIIQ010000065.1, forward strand.
ATCCACATCGGCAGCGCTTGCCGATGGCGATACTATTGGGCGCACTGCTGCTTGGTCTGGCTGACGTTTTAGGGCGCAGTCTGTTAGCCCCAATTGAAATCCCCGCTGGCGTGATGACCGCACTGATCGGCGCGCCGTACTTGCTGAGTATGCTGGCGTTGCGCCGTCGCAAGCGTGTAGCCGGTGCCTGACATGGAGAGTATCAATGGATAAGCGTGTGCATGAGCGTGTCAAAGGCGACGTCAATCTCGGCAGTACCAACCACGTATTAGCGCCGACGTGTCTGGCCGAACTCGTCCCCTCACAATTCGCCGGGCAATGCAAAAACGTATGGTTGGGGCCGCATCCTGAGCATAAAACGTGCAGCATGGTCATACCAGCCGCTACGGTGATCGATCATCTGCCCATACTACTGGCGGCGATGCAGGAGTACTACGCTGGCGACGACAGGCGTGCATTATTTTCGCAATGGAGCAAATACTATTTCAGCCTGGTGATTCCCGCCGTGGTCGTCGCCGCTCGCATCCTCCATCGTCCGCTCAACATGGCACTGGACACCAGCACGTTGGTGTTGCGTAACGGCATGCCGCACGCCCTCTATTTACCGGCTGATGCGCTTGGTACTGTCAGCGCAGATCCGGCAATACGCTATCGATCCTTGTGCATGGAACATCTGGCCCCGCAAATTGCCGCCTTCTCAACAGTAGCCAAAATCCCCCAGCGGGTCTTGTGGAGCAACGTCGGCCACACGCTCGAATACGCCTTATCGACCATCGCTGCCGAGAAAAAAGTCGCGCACGAAATCGCCTATCTCTTCGAGCGCCAGGCGTTCTTTGAAACCAGTCAACCGAATCCCTTGCATCACGCGATTCGGTATCGCCAACCGGCCTCACCACAATTGCCGGACCCCATGCGGGTGCGGCGTATTTGCTGCTTGCGTAACCAATTACCCGGGGAGGAAATACTCTGCACAAGTTGCCCTTTGCTATTAACGCTGGACGCATCCGAATTGGCAGTGCAATTGGATGCGAAGAAATGAGACGCATCGTTTGCACCATTTTATGGATGTTGATGTTGGCCGGGCAGGTCCATGCATCAGAGGTAATCGGCATGCGCAGCGCCGTCTTGCCAGAGCATCCCAGGCGCATTGTGGTGCTTGAATTTCTATTCGCAGAATCGCTGGCCGCCCTCGATCTGACCCCGGTCGGGATGGTTGATCCGGATCGCTATCGCGACTGGATCGGCTATGACAATGCGCGGTTTACGCACGTCGTCAATATCGGCACACGTCAGCAACCCAGTCTGGAAGCCATCGCGCGCCTGAAGCCGGATTTGATCGTCGGCGTCACGTTTCGCCACGCCGCCTTATTCGATGCCTTTGCCCGTATTGCGCCCACCGTGCTGTTCAATTTCAACGCCACTGATATCAACGTCAATCAGCTTGACCATACGCTGAAGATATTTGACAAGTTTGCCGCGATCACCGGGCGGAGTGTCGCCGGGGAAAAGGTGAGGCAGAGTGTGCAGCTTGCATTAGCCGCCGACAGGGCGCGTCTGGCTGCTGCCGGATTGGTTGGCAAACGCGTTGCCGTTTTGCAGGAATTGGGTCTGCGCGATATGTATTGGGCCTATACCACTAACAGCATGGCAGGCGGCATTGCGCAAGTATTGGGGGTGTCTTTATGGCCGCATTGGCCGACCAAAGAAGGGACGACTTTTGTGTCGTCGGAGAGTTTGTTAAAACATCGATTCGTGCTCGATGAACCGGGCGCTTAGAGAAGCTATCACCGACTG
>NZ_JBRIIQ010000066.1:0-23218 GCF_052976905.1 Glaciimonas sp. GG7
CACCCCTCCTGTATCAAAAGGTCGGTGACTATCTTGATCAGAGCAAAGCAAATACGTTGCCGGATTTGGCGGTGGGGGTGTTGACGATTGCCGCGGGGAAAGTGGCTGGGCGGATGCCGGTGGTGCAGACGGGGGCTGCGGGTAAGAAGATTGCTGCCAACAAAGATACGACGCCAATTAGTAATGCAGGGGTTGATGGAGAAATGGTTGGGCATCGACCTGTAGACCGGTTTTCTTTTAATAATGGACGCACTCAAAATGCAAGTGAAATTAATTTGCTACATGGCGAATATAGCAATGTAGCTCCCTATAAAGTCGGTACTAAAGTTATTGACACGACTTATAAGCCTGGTACACGTTTGTATATGATTGTTGATAAAGACGGAAGAGTGGCGGTTTGGGGATCGCCGCAGCCGATTATTAGTTCCCTTGATGCAAGGACTACTTATGCAAGGACTACTTATGCAATTACGCCGCAATTTAAACCAGATATACCTCTACCAAACGGCGGTACAGGTTTATACATAATGGAAGTAGAGGTCGTAAAATCATTACCAACACGTGTAGGTATTGTGGGGGATCAAACGTATAAAGGCATTACGTATGCAGGGGGAGGAAGCCAAGTTGAATTTTTGGTCCCCGCTGATCAACGTACAAATTATTTAAAACCGCTAGGCAGCCCGAGCTTACTAAAATGATTACAAATTTTCAGCTAATACTAATTGGTGGTGCTTATGACGAAATAAATAATCCATTTTTTCGTGAAACACCTAGAGCCAGTAATCTATTGTCTGCTTCTGCTATCGGTTGTCGTTGGCAAACTGATGGTACGTGGATAGTAAAGTTTGAAGGATTTCCTAAAAAAGATTGGACACCTACAATTTCAGCTAGTCCTCTACCCGATCATTCGGGGGTAGTGTTGGTTGAAATTGATTATGACTTTACTCGAAATAACAACGCTATCATTTTTAATCAAGATGGCTCAGAGCGCATACGTTTAATCAGTCCGTTTGGCTATTTTTCTTCGGTTTATTATGAAAATAATCAATTGGGATTTTATGTGGTAAACGACAGAGATATCGAGCGCTGGTATGCCTATGATGTTGCAACAAACGAGTTTACCCGTTGGCATCCTGTTAGGTGATATGCAATATTTTTCGTACGACAAAAACATCACCTTTTCCTTCGACGGCGACTAGAACAGTTTTGCGTTCGAACTCACCAACAAAGGTAACAAAGACCATGCAATTTTATGTATAGGAGGTAATTTTCGTATGAAAATAAAAACGAGTTCTATTGGTATTTAGTTCAAGAAAATCGCTTTTATAGTGTTATTTTTTGGTATATCGCGGGCTGCTGAAGCTGAAAACTGGGTGCACCTACAGCGAGTTAGTGACCCTAAAATTAGTCAATCTGATCGGGGGCCATATGATGAATATTTAGATACTGATTTTATTGATTTCGATGGGAAGTGGACGCTAATTAATACAAAGATAGTATCTGACGAATCAGCTAATGAATACCACGGGAAAATGGAGCTGTGGACATGGGGAATATCATGTCGAGAATTAAAAATGGGAAGTAAAGGGATTCGTCAATTCTTGGATGATGATGGGGAGAGCGAACAATACAGTAAGGTTTCAACGGTGGCAGATTTAGATCGTTTTTCAAGGATAATTCAGCCATTTCAGAAGGAATCGGTGAGCACGATTTTTTTTGTATATGCATGCTTTGGTGCCACACCGAAAATGTGGGCTGAGAGAGAAAAGTCCATCACTCAGTAAAAAATATTACTTCAAAAATTTTTTATGACAATGTATTAATTTAGGAAAATCTCTACAAAAAATGACCGACGCTGACATGCTGGTAGTAACCACTACACCGCCAACGCCAACGGTCAATCGCGCAAATCTTCGACCCGGAAAAGATCAAGAAACAGCAAGAACTTGCAGGGCTGATTGGCGACGTGGGTAATCAGGCAATTGGCCTCATCGGGCAAAAAATGGACTTGAAAGAAGGTGGTAAAGAAAAGATCGCCTTGCATGCGATAGTCGGATTTTTGCAAGGACAAATGGGAGGCGCAAACGGTTTAATCACCGGTACTGTCGCGGGAGCCACCGAGGCCATCGGCACGCTGGTGGCCGCCTATTTGCAGCAACACACCGAACTCAGCCCCTCCGAATGTAATGCGATTCAGCAATGGAGTGCAGCGATGACGGGCGGTCTGCTTGGAACTGCGTTAGCAGGCAATACGGCGGGTGGATTACCTGTAGCTGCAGCGGTTCGTATTACCGCGATCATTGATTTAGCGGGAGGCTGGGATGCATTAGTTAAACGTACTAAAGAAGAATTAGCAGGAAGTGAGAAATGAAAATATTAACTCCAAAAAACAAAAGAAATTTTCTTTGGATGCTTATTTTTGGTGCCATTATTCGAACTATATTTTTATATTTTACACAAAATTTGAACGCAGCTTTATGGGTAGGATTTTGTTTTCTTGGGCCAATTTGGATTACATACGCTCTGTTTTATAACAAGGATATGTATGGTCCATTTAGTTGGAACAACGGAGAGAATCAAGTCGGAAGAGTCGGAATTTCTATATTCAATTGGGGAATTTACTTGTTATTAATTTTTAAAAATTTTTGAGTCATCATCGGTATTTGATTAAATGCAACGCCACTTTTGAAGTAAGTGCTAGCGTGGCACTCATTAACAACACAGTATTTTTATCGATGAATTTAAACTAGGGAGTTAAATAGTATTGCAACATAAACCGAACTTGATTTTTAATAAGAGCAACGCTTATATCGCATGGACTATATTTTTGATTTAATTAAATACGCTATGCTCACCGAGATTGGGAGTGGTAGAAAAGCCGCTCCTGGATGGGCATATGTTGTGTCTGCATGTCTAGCTTTGTACGGTTGGCGGGGGGTGCAACAGATGCGCTCGAAAATAAAGAGAGTTCAGAACGAAGCCCAGAAGCAGTTGAGTTCTGAAAAGACGTTATCTGCCACTGCCTTAACCGCGAACGATGGTCGAAAAATTAGTGCGGTCATTAAGGAAACCGGTCGTATATATGTCTTGAGTATCTCCACCCAAAGTTCAGGCAACGAAAAAACAGAAATTCTGGAAGAGTTTGATTCTGTTGGTGCTCTTTCTGCATTTCTTGAATCAAAGACAGTACTGCGCTTAGGAGACTTTAAATAACGTGATGATGACTTTTGATGACTTTTGATGAGTTATGGATATTCTTCATCATTTTCTGTCTTTTCAAAGTAACGGTAATTTTACGTCACCGATGGAAGATTAAATTTCAGGGGAAGTTCAGTATTTTATCGTCGGGTTGTTTGTTTTGAGTTGAGTGATGTCTGCGGCGCTGTATCGGTGGCGGGGGTTTGATGAGATTGAACTTACACGGGCGGTATTGACGGAGGAGCATGTGGATCGTGTTTGATGGTCCGCTGACGTCAATTAGCCGCCCAGACATTCATGCAACGTCCCCTTCAGTGCCGGGTAGTCAGATACTTGGTCCACCAGAATATTGAGCAAGGGTTTGATGGCGGCAGTCATCAAAACGGGTGCATTGTTGAAGGCAAGCCTGAGGGCAAAAGAATCGGTATCGGCAAGTACTGCAGCAAGAACCAGGGCTTGTTGCACGTCCTTCGCAGCCTTCTCTGGAAAACCACGCCTTTGCGTGCTCGAATAAAGTTTGTGCCAGACAAATCTGGCGGCCTGAGGCAGGCGAATCGGAATGCAATGCCCTCCCGCTAGCATCGCGCCCGGTTCCGGAGAGTCCAGCAGATAATCGTAAAAAGGCACCGTCTGCGCCGACCACTCAAGCTCAGGCATACTCACCGTGGCACCAGCGACTTTGCCGGGAGCCAGCATGTCAACCCGCAAGCCTTGGACGCCCGGGAGTTTTACGGATGTCGATGGTGCCGTCGATGGCAAACCCGGCACAGCCACAAAAGGCAATCCGGTCGCTTGCATAGTGGCTAAAAACGGCAATGGTGCACCTAGCCTGAGCTGTTGTCGACGGGCCAGATCGACATCCATCGTCCGTGCTGTGATGGCAATGACGCCCAGTTCATTGAGCAGGGCCATATAGCCGAGAGTCCCCACCATTACCAGACCCGCTTCAAAGGCTTGTCGGTTGTGTAACTCGACGAGTACGCGGGCTACCGACTTGTCGGCAACCTGAAACCCCAGTTTGCGCAACGAAGACACCTGTACCGCACCCCATTCGCTAAACGCCATACGCTCACGCATGTCCTCAAGCCCCGCGTCATCTCCGTCTTTACAGATAAGGTCTTCCCACTGTTTCCCGGGGACCGGGTAAAAGACGCGATACCAATACGAATAACCTGTCCCCGAGCGCAATGCCAGTGAACCCGGCGTACCCGGTAATAAGGCTCCGGCCCCCAATGTACGCTCCTTGAGCTCGGCGTACTGGGTGCGGAAGGCTAATTCATGTTCTCGGTATAGCAGGGACTTCATTATTTACCCCATAGTTTTTAATTTCATGGGGTAAATTTAGCATGGATTGGAAGGGTGTTGGGTAGATGCTGGGCGACATGTAAGCCGATGCCCAAAAATATTCTATTGCAGTAGTTAATCAATTGCTATTATGTTAATAATTTTAAAGCCATAAAAATTTATCGGATTTGCATGTGGATATTAATAAGCTAATACACGACGCTGACTTCGATGTGAAAACTAATGCCCTCGGAGTAATTCGTTGCGGTTCATTTAGCACCGGCGACTTATCGAAATTCGACAAAATGGCCCGAATTGATACGGTCGATAGCGAGCTACTTGCACGCCAATTGATCTTGTCGATCGCTCGTAAGTTGACTGGAGACGATGAGCTCGATTCGGTCTGTGGCGGGCCATCGCTCACTGAAAACGAGGTTTCCGAAATAACACGAAGCGAGTTTGATGATTTCGGTAATCAATTCGTAGCGCGGTGACTCAGAGTCAGATCAAATTCACCGCCGAGTAATAAAGCCATCGAATTTATAAACGCCGGTTATGAGATTCTGGCACCCGCAATTATTGCGCATACTGATTCTCAGCGCGATCAGATGGAAAGAATTCTGGGAAAAGCATAGTCAAATATCTTCGGAGGATCGGTAATCGCAGCCACACAGGTGATGCATGAAAAGTGGGTTTCAAATATATTCAACTCTCCGGCTCAAAAACCAGTTCCGGCAACACCACTTCCCAGCGCTCGCAACGGGCAAAACCACGATATTCCGGTTCCGCATCATCACGCCGCCGGACGATGATTGCACTCACGCGTCCAGCGATACAGCGCATGCCCGGCGGTGGGGTATAGGCTTGCGCAAGGGTCCCGACGGTGATGCCTGATGTATCGGCCAGCTCCCATTTCTTCGCGCCCGCTCTTAAGGTAAGCGGGTCGCCAACGCAGAGCGCAGCAATGGCGAGATGGGCGGGGTCGTGGCTGGGGCATCGTCCGGCAAATCCTAAGTCCACATCTTTGAGCGTGAGGCGCTGATAACGGCGCTGCATTTCCGGGCCGCGTTCTGGCAGCACTATCGGTGGACGATGCAGCGTATTAACCGATCCATGCAACGTCTCCAGCAAGACATTTTTCGGTGCCCAATGCGCCAGCGTGAGGGTTTTTTTGGCGCGGGTCATGGCGACGTAAAACAAGCGACGCGGTGCATCGGTGTCTTCATTGCGTCCGAGCCGATCCCAGTTGCCGTCCAGAATCGCCACATGATCGAATTCCAATCCTTTGGCGCGATGCGCGGTCAATAGCAGGCATCCGGTTTGCCGCCGCCGCGCCTCGCGGGTCCATTCGGCCAGCCATTCGATGAAATGTGCGACGGGCCATTCGGCGTCGGTAGCGCCGGTTGTTTCTGCGACATATTCTTCGATCGCATCGCGCAGCAAGGTCCACCAAGGGCCGCTCGGTTGTTGGGCTAACCAGCCCTTGATTTGGGCTATATCGATGTGCTTATTTTCTTGCTTATGTTCCTGTGCCTGCAGCCATTGCACCAACGCCTGAGTCTCACGCATACGCCAGAGTTGGGATGCTTCTTCATTGGCGATCTGTACGGGAATGCCCTGTAGTTCGCAATAGCAGCGTACCGGGTTGAGAAACTCCCATTCACGCGCAATGACGGCGACACGGCACCAATCCCAGTGCGGATCTAACGCGGAGAGACGGGTTAATTCGGCCATTACCGACTCGGCCTGCGCGATGGCGCAATCGATTTTTGCCAGTATTTGTATCCTGCCGTGTGCGACCGGATCGATTGCGTCCCATTCCCCGCCAGATGCAGATTTAAGTCGCGCGCGATTGATCGCCACGGGATTGTCAATTTTCATGCGATGGCGGGCGGGGGCGATGATGCTGTTGGCGGCGGCAATAATATGCTGCGTTGAGCGGTAGTTTTCGATCAAAAATATCGGCTTGGCAGCGTAGTCTGATTCAAAGCGGCGAATGAACTCTACGGATGCGCCGTCGAATGCATAAATATTCTGATCATCGTCACCAACGGCGAACAGGCTGAGTCGGCCATCTTCTTCTGAGCGCGTGCGGCCCGCCAGCGCCGAAATCAATTCGTACTGGTCCGGGCCGATGTCTTGATATTCGTCCACCAGAATCCAGCGAAATGCAGCCAGCAATTGATCGCGCTGTTCGTCTGCTTCATCGGGCGGCAAACCGTCACCCTTGAGTAGCGCGATGGCTTGCCGCAGGACTTCTTTAAATGCGTTTTCATCCTGAAAAGCGCGACTGGAAAAACTTGCGCCAGCCAAGCGCATGGCGAACGCATGGCAGGTCAGTACTACGACCCGTTTGGCGTCATCGCCGATCAGGGCCGTCAGACGTGTGCGAATTTCTACTGCGGCGTGGCGGTTGTAGGCCAGCGCCAGAATGCTGCGCGGGTTTTCGCGTTTGACACGCACCAGATACGCGATGCGATGGACTAGCACACGGGTCTTGCCGGAGCCGGGGCCTGCTAGTACCAGCACATTGGTTTGTTCCCGATCATCGGTGACGATTTTTTGTTGATGGGGATTGTTGAGGTCTTCAACAATGCGGCGCCATGAGCCGGGCGTGGTTTGTCGTGCCAGTTCTTTTTCGCGCGCCGGTAACCAGCGTTGCATGAAGTCGTCGCGCTCCAGGCTGAAATAATCCATGGCCAGTTGTATGGCATGGGCGATGGTCTGCAAGCCGCGGGCGACGTATTCGGCCATGACGTGAATCTGCACAATCTGTTCGTCGTAATGTAGTTTTAAGGGGGCGAAATCAGCTTTCACAAAGTTGCGTTTGTCGACTCCCAGACGGATCGTCATGGCTGGCCGGAATATCGCTAATCCCTTGTTGAGTCGAATGATTTCCTGTTCGTGCAACCACAGCAATGCGCGGTCTAATAGTTTGGCCGTATCTTTTACTTCGTTCTTGAGGAGCAGGTCCGCTTCAATCACAGCATGCAGTTTTCCCAGCGTCGTCACGGCTAACAAATCGGTGCCGCGTGACCCGGCAGGTAAGGTCGTCAGCAGATGATCAACGACTAATGCTGCTGCATTACGCCGTAACTGTGCCGTTTTTGCCAGTGCGCTCCATTCTCTTTGCAGCGTCACCTGAAGGGTTTCTGCATCGAGTCGGCGTAGTCGGATACTGCCGGTGCCGCCTTCTTCGCTACGGCCATCGCTGGCAAGGCTGCGGGCAATGCGGGCTAATTTTTCTGGTAGCGCGGTGGCGTGTCCGGCGTCTTTGAGGGCTTGCGTTGCATGGCGTAAATGTAGCAAGGTGGTGTCGCCTTTGGCAAGGTCGGGCGCGGCCAGTCGTAGCGCATCGATCAATGCAGTTTCTAATGCGGCGGCTTCTTCCTGACGCTTTAAAGATGCCCGCTCAACCCCGGTATGGATAAAAGCGGTTAAGGTGGTGTCGTTGCTGGCGAGCCCGAGTTTTTCAAGATCGTAGAGGGCCGCACGGACCTTGTCAGCGGACAGTCCGGATACGCCCATCAATTCATCGGTGGAAATACCGTCATCCGCATCTGCCGAAATCAGCGCATCGACTAAGGCCAACAACTGGCGGCGATAGTCTTCAAACAGGGATGTTTTGGCGAGTTTTATTTTCGCTTCTGCTACCGATCCGACGCGCAAGGATGATGGAAAAATGTGCACGCGGTTTTCTTCCCGTGTGAGCAGGGCGGCTTCTTCCAGCCATGAAATACCGGTGCGCACACGGGTGTCGTCGGTGGCCGAGTCACGCGCAAAATGGGCATCGATATCTTCGGCCAGAATCTCGCCAGCGGTGGCGATGATTTCACCTTCCAGATGTTTTTTTCGGTTAAGGTTTTTGAGCGCTTTTAAGACGGCCTGAATTTCTCGTTGTGTCAGGCGAGAGCGCGCCGACATGCTGAACTGTCTTTCTACATCTTCTGCCGTGTACAGCAGAACACAGCGTGCGCAAGCCCGATCCCGGCCTGCGCGACCGGCCTCTTGCATATAGTTTTCAATCGAGCCGGGAATGTCGGCATGAATCACCAGCCTGACGTCGGGCTTGTCGATACCCATTCCAAAAGCATTGGTGGCAACAATGACGCGCAACTCGCCACTGATGAATTTCTGCTGGGTACTTTTTTTAGCGTCGGGCGCACACCCCGCATGAAAATATCCGGCCTCTACATTTTTCTCGCGCAAGTACTCGGTGATCTCTTCGGTTTGTTTGCGCGAGGCGCAATACACAATCGCACCGCCCTCGGCGTCGGGCGGTAAATCCGACATCAGCAATTGGTAGATATGGGTGAGCTTTTCAGCCGGGGTGGTGGCGGCCACGGAAAAGGTGAGGTTGGTGCGGCGTGCGCCGCCGTTCAGTGGCGTCAGTGCAATCCCGACTTTGTCGCGAAAGTAGCCGACCATGTCAGCGATCACATCCGGTTTTGCGGTCGCGGTCAGGCACAGTATCGGAGGGATGGCAGCGGCCCCGGCGTTTTCTTTGATAAACCGTCCGACATACCGATAGTCAGGCCGAAAATCATGGCCCCATTTAGAGATGCAGTGCGCCTCATCTAATACCCATGCGCCGATCTCCCGTTGCGCCAACACTTTTCGCAACGCACGATTACGTAGCTGTTCCGGTGACACGATCAAAATGCCAATATCGCCTAGCCGGACCCGATCAAGAACGTCAGCGCGCTCCGGCATAGACAGCAACCCATTGATGGCCGCGCAGCAGGCAATCCCACGCGCCTCCAGACCGGTTACCTGATCCGACATCAGCGCCACCAGCGGTGAAATCACAATCGTTAATGCGCCGGTTTTGTCATAGCGCGACAACGCCGGAACCTGATAACACAAGGATTTACCCGTGCCGGTCGGGAGGATGCCGAGTACATGCTGGCCCTTTAAGGCCGCCTCAACAATCGCTTGCTGCACCGGATGCCCTTGCGCATCGGCGGGTTCTGGTCGAAATGCGGGAAAACCGAACCAGCGTTGCAATTCCTTCTGCGCATCATGCCGCTCGCTACACCACGCGCAGCTCGGCTCGCCACAAGCGGTATCCCGCAACAACTTGACCAGTTCGCCAGCCTTGGGAAATTGATGGCGCACCCACGGCGGCATGACGGAGTTTCCTCCGGCCACCGACAGCCATGACAGCGCATAGGCCAAGGCCCAACTATCATCGGGCGCGTCCCTGAAGATCGTCTCTGCATGCATCAGGCAAGCCTGCCCCGATAGTAGTCGCATGATCGCTGCACAAGCCGCCGTTTGCGATGGTCGCGCTGCCCGGCGTACTGTCATAAATAAGGAATTGAGGCCGGATGTCACGGTGTCGGACGTCGTCAGACGATGCCAGGCCAGCAATAAATCGGGCGCTTGTTCCTGCATCGCCTGAAATGCCTGCAACTGGTCACGAAACACCCCCAGCGTGAGCCGCGCATCCAGCTCCGGGTCATTCAGGTTGCCGCGCTGGAGGCGTCCGTCTTGGTAGTGTTTGACCAGATGGTGATAAGGATTGCGCGGAAACGCCAGCGGATTTAAGCGCAGGGTATCGACCGCTGGCAGTGCGAGCAAACGCAGATCGGGCCTGGCCACCGCCAGATGCGGAAGGTCAAAATCGATCAGGTTATGCCCGAGCAGAAAAGAAGTGCTGCGGGCCAGCTCGTCCAATTTGATGAGCGCCGCGCCAAGCTCGCCTTTGGTAAATACCAGGGTTGCGTCGGTTTCTCCGTGGACTGCCGCGAAACTGTGTATCTGCGCATCTTTGACGCCGACTTCGAGGTCGATGGACAGGCAGCGTGGGGTAAAGGTGACGGGTTTGCGTGGTTTTGGGAGGGGATCGGTCATTGGCAAATGGTAGGGCAAATTGGCTGGGTTAATTTAGTTGGTTGGTGGTTTTTTATTATTTATATGTGTCATGACTGTAGCTGACGAGTACGCGTGAGCCGTATATAATCAAAATACGGCTCATAGAATGATTTGAAATGTCAAAAAATACACCTCAAAAACGCTCCTATATCTGGCAGCGCCCTGCGTGGCCTGCGTGGGAGTACGACAGCCAGATAATCGAAGCATCGCTCGCGCAAGCACGTCTCCAGCAGGGCCGGGTACTGGGGAAGGCACAAGTAGTCGGGATGACAACGGAAGCCCTGACCCGCGTGGTCAATGCTATCTGGATCCAGGAAATTGTGGCGACCGCTGCCATCGAAGGTCAGACACTCGACTTCGACCAGGTACGCTCTTCCGTGATGCGCAAACTGGGTATTGCCGATGCCGGGTCATCGCCACGCCACGTCGATGGTTTGGTCGATGTCATGCATGATGCGATCCAACATTTTTCGACACCATTGGATGCCAATCGACTGTTCAGGTGGCAATCGGCGCTATTTCCCGGCGGTACATCAGGGATACAACGTATTGAGGTTGGAAAGTTTCGCACTTTCACCGATCCCATGCTTATTGTCAGTGGACGACCGGGCAAGGAGGTTGAGCATTACCGTGCACCGGATTCCGCGCACGTGCAGGAAGAAATGGCGCGGTTCCTGGCGTGGTTTAACCAGCCAAGTGCAACCGACGGTATTGTGCGCGCGGCGATCGCTCACCTGTGGTTTGAGACCGTCCACCCTTTCGAGGATGGAAACGGTCGCATCGGTCGGGCCATACTCGACATGGCGATCGCGCAAGATGCACGGTCGGCGGTTCGCATCTATAGCATGTCGCGTCAATTACAGGAAAATCGCACCGCATATTACGACGCGCTCAATGCCGCGCAAACGGGCGATCTTGACATCACGCAATGGATCAATTGGTTCGCTATACAGTTCGCTGCTGCATGCATGAAATCAGAAGTACTCATCGATCTGGCTCTTGAGAAGGCTGCTTACTGGGCCACGCACGCCGGGCATGCATTCAATGAGCGCCAGCGCAAGGTGCTGCAAAAGTTGCTCGATGCTGGTGACGGAGGATTTTTGGGTAGTTTGACGGCAGAGAAGTATTGCAAAATAACCGGAGCATCTAAGGCGACCGCGACCCGAGATTTGACGGACTTGTTGCAGAAGGACGCCTTAGTTGTACGCGGAGTCGGTAAGGCAACCAAATACGATGTGAAGGTTCCTGGTTGGCGGCATGATGACAGTGAGAATGGTCTGGGCTGACCATCCGGTAAGCATGGGAAGTTGTTGGTAGTTAATATTGCATGTTGTGTAATTGACATTATTAATTAATGCAGAGGCGATACCGCCCCTGCAAATCGTCAGTCCCAAAGGAAAACCCCATGCAACTCATCGGTATGCTCGACTCACCTTACGTGCGCCGCGTCGCGATCTCGCTGCAATTGTTGAATGTGCGCTTCGAGCATCTTTCTCTATCGGTCTTCAGCACCTACGCGCAGTTTCAGGCAATTAATCCGGTCGTTAAAGCACCGTCTCTGGTCTGCGACGATGGCGATGTACTCATGGATTCAACATTGATTCTTGACTACGCCGAGGCGCTCGCCGCCTCAGGCAAGAGCCTCATGCCCGTTGATATCGTTGAGCGTCAACATGCGCTGCGGGTAGTCGGGCTGGCGCTGGCGGCGTGTGAAAAGAGCGTGCAGATCGTCTACGAACGCAACTTGCGACCTGCCGAGAAAATGCACCAACCCTGGGTCTTACGCGTGACCGGCCAACTGATCGCGGCCTATGACGCGCTTGAGTCGGAACTTGCCCGAAGGCCACTTGGGGTGAGCAGCAACACCATCAATCAGGCTGGTGTGACAACAGCGGTGGCGTGGCACTTTACGCAGATGATGATTCCTGATGTGGTTGATGCTGCACGCTATCCGCTGCTGGGCAAGTTTTCATCGGAGGTGGAGTTGCTGGCAGAGTTCAGGGCTGCGCCGCATGGGGCGGGGACATATCGGGATGAGGGATAGTTTTATTAGAGCGACCTCGATAAAGCGACTCACGATGGTAATGCTGTTCAGTTAATCTGGATAACCGTTCGGGCTGAGTAGCCCATCGGGCGTATCGAAGTCAGCGCTGGCAGGTACGCCTTCGATACGCTTCGCTACTCAGTCTGAACGGTTTCTTAACTGAACGGTATTAGCTCACGATGGTGTGTGACAGGTAATTGGCAATGAACAAAAAACTTAAAACCAATAGCCGTATTTTCGAAGCGGTGCATGAAACGGCAAACGACCTGCACCGACTTGGGTTTATCGACAAACGCAAGATGCACAAGTTTGATTTGCTGTGTCTTGATCCGATACCGGAGTTCCGCAGTGAAAAAAATCGTGTACTACGCGATCCCTTGTAGTTGCGTCAATCGGTGCTTGCTGCGGTGTTGAATACGGGTGTGTCGACCATGCGCAAGTGGGAAGTCTGCTAATGTTTGACGATTCGGTCTGGCTTGCTTTGTTCTGCCGTCGGTTTTACGTCTGGTTTGATGTTTTTGAGGGCACGTTTAAACACCTTCAGTTGGCGCGTATCAAATAATTGATTGCGGCCCAGTTCGCTGCTTGGTTTAATCCTGCCATCCTGCACATAGCGTCGGAATGTTGAGATGGAAACATCTAAATATTCGGCTGCTTCCTGAGCGGTAAATTCTGCGTTGGTCAGGTGTTCGAATAGTTGCTTATGGCTGGTATTTTCATTGCCAAATGCGCTGGTGCTCAGTAGCGAAAAAAGCGAACGCGCTCGTTCTCTGGCATGGTTTTAAGATCATCAAAAAGTTCTTCTGCTGTCATGATGCTCATAGGGTTATCTCTCCGATTTCAAATAGCGTTTGAGGTCATCATAAAACTCTCATACGTTCCCAATGGATAAAAATCGATTATTTGTAATTCGATCCCTGTATGTTGACCTTGCTAGTTGATAATGTGTTGCCAATAGGGAGAACAATACAATGAACACCGACACTAACATCCAACCCCCCAATCTCTCCACCCGCGACGTGGCGCTATTACGCCAGTCAATCGCCTTATCCGAAGAGTCAAAGCAACGCGGCCGCCACCCTTTCGCGGCGCTGGTCGCCGACGAGGACGGTAATGTCGTCGTCACTGCCGGCAACAACTCTATGCCGCCCGAGGGTGATCCCACTCAGCACGCCGAATTGATCGCCGCCGCGCGCGCCGCTCAGAAGTTGAGTCCGGAGCAGCTTGCCAGAAGTACGCTCTATACCAGTGCCGAGCCATGCTGTATGTGTGCCGGTGCGATCTACTGGACCGGTATTGGCCGGGTCGTGTATGCATTATCCGAGCATACTTTGCTGGGACTGACCGGGGATCATCCTGAAAATCCGACGTTTTCTTTGCCGTGCCGAGAAGTGTTTGCGCGTGGTCAGCGTCTGGTTGAAGTGGTGGGGCCGGTGTTGGAAGATGAGGCTGCCAGACCGCATGAGGGGTTTTGGAAATAAGTAGGACTTACGCAAAATCGCCCCAGCGGCGTTACGCCCGCCTGGCCGTACTAGCGTACTGTCTTCGTCAGTCTGCCTTGCTGGAACGATTTTGCGTAAGTCCTAATAAGAAAGTGATAAAGGGTAGGGGGCTTGCGTCAGGCTGTTTTCAACTTTGCCAGCCTTATATTTGTAATTGCATCAAATGGATAAGACTGGTTGCGCTCAGTCGCCACTTTTCGATTGCTGATGGGTTTCGGATAACAGCGCACGTGTAATCGCTATCAAAAAACGTTAGCGCATACGTCCTTGCAGCCAATCAAAAAAGTTAAGACATGCTGATCAAAGAACAGCATCTATCGGTAGAAAGGTTCAACCATGCCTTTTATTTTCGTTATTAAGGGGTTGCCCTTCCGATCTAGCGCCTTTCCGGCGGGGACTTTAATCCATCCCTCGCTGATGCAATATTCCTCAACATCGAAGTGCTCTTTATCGTTCAGTTTAATACCGACATCATGTTCAAATATGGCCGCAATATGGTACGGGCTACGAGGATCGATTGAGAGCCGATCAGGAAGTGGGGGGCGGTTTAGAGTATCGTTCATGACGACAATTATCAACGATAAGATTAACCAAAACATTTTTTTGTTTGGTTTTTCTAAATTATTTGGTTGACCGCAGTCGACCAATAGCGTTCGGACAAGTTTCCCTGATAACTGACTGCTTCAGACTGGGTGCGGTCAGCCGCTACTTCCATGCATTGTCGCGTTTCGGCCAACTGCTGGCAGTGGCTACTACAAATGAACTGACCTCAACCGCTACACTCCAGCCCGTCAAACAAGTTCCTCAGCAAGTCTGTCCAATCTCAACAACCCCGTGCATCGCATGAAGGACGCACGCGTTTCCGACAAGAAATCCTTTTCTCCTCAAGACTTGCAATCTGGTCAAAGTCCCGAAAAAGGTCCATCCCGACCACCATCTTGATCCCAATGACCTGTCAACAATCCCTTCCCCCTATACCGTAATAACAGCAACGGCGATGTAACCCCCGGCCACCCCGTGCAAGCATCCAATCCACCCATAACAACTCTGTCATCCCCCAAACCATGACCCCCAATCCCTCCACATCGCTAACAGGCATCCATCTGATGGCCAAGCCGATCGGGCCGCTTTGCAATCTTGATTGCGGCTATTGTTTTTATCTGGAAAAAGAAAGTATGTTTCCGCCTCGCCAGCGGTTTCGGATGTCGGACGAGTTGCTGGAGTCCTATGTGCAAAGTTATATCGCCGCGCAAGCTGCGCCGGAGGTGGAATTTACCTGGCAAGGGGGTGAGCCGACCTTGATGGGGGTAGCGTTCTTTGAACGCGCCGTTGTGTTGCAGCGTCAGTATGCGCAGGGCAAGACGATCCGTAATACTTTGCAGACCAACGGGACTTTGCTCGATGATACATGGGGCGCTTTTCTGAAACGTGAAGGTTTTCTGGTCGGCGTCAGTCTGGACGGGCCGCCTGCTTTGAATGATGTGGCGCGGCCTGATAAAAAAGGGCGTTCAAGTTATGCCGATACGGTGCGCGGGCTGGCGGTGTTGGGGCGCTATGGGGTGGACTTTAATGTGCTGGTGACGGTTTCTGCCGCCAATGTGGATCATCCGCTGCAGATTTATCGCCATCTCAAAGAATTGGGTGCCAATTTTATGCAGTTCAATCCGGTGGTAGAGCGTGAGGCACAGCCTAAAGAAACGGTGATTGGATTGCACTTTGCTGTGCCCCCTGCGTCAGGGAGTGCGATGAAGCCGGTAGCACGCCGTATGGAAGCCGCCCCAACAGTCACTTCACACACCGTCGGCGCACTGGCCTACGGTACATTTCTCAGCACGATATTCGACGAATGGGTGCGTCAGGATGTCGGCAGCGTACACGTCATGAATTTTGAATGGGCACTGGCGTCATGGTGTCAGCTGGCCCCCGGCGCGTGTATTTTTAGCCCGCGTTGCGGTAAGGCCGCGATAGTCGAGCATGAAGGCAGCGTGTATTCCTGCGACCATTTCATGTATCCCGAATATCGCCTGGGCAATCTGGAGACCGACGATCTGGTGACGATGATGGATTCACCCGCGCAGCAAGCGTTTGGTGCGGCCAAAGAAACCACGCTGCCGGGTGATTGCATCCGTTGCGAATTTCGTTTCGCCTGCCACGGTGAATGTCCGAAGAATCGGTTTATCAACACCGCCGATGGCGAACCGGGGCTGAATTATCTGTGTGCTGGCTATAAGCATTATTTCCACCACATCACCCCGGCCATGAACATCATGGCGCGTTTGTTGGGTGAGGGGCGCTCAGCCGATGAAGTGATGGAACTTATTGCGTGAGGCACTTACTTGTTGTGGTATCGGGCCACATCCTCTTTATACGAGCGTGACGCCAGCATAAACAGAATCGCCGCAACGATGGAGACGCAGGGTGCAAAGCTAAGTGCAGTGTTGAGATTGGTCATTTCTGACAAGATGCCCACCAGATACGGACCCGGTGCCAGCCCAAGCAAACTCGCCCCCAACACCGCCGTTGCCGTGACCGTCGCGTGCACCGACGGATGGGTGACATCAATGACCATCGCCACCGCGCAACCGCCGTGACCGGCAGCGAACAAGGCACCGCCCAAGAGCAGCGCCAGACCAAGCGCGCCAGGCGGTAGCGTAAAGGCGGCCATCAGCATCAGGCCCGAGAGCAGCGCGTAAGCTGCGGGGACCACGGCGCGAAACTGTGGACGTCCTTTGCTGAGCCGATCAGCGATACCGCCGCCAAACAACATTCCGATGCCTGCAGCAAGGACGACCGCCGCCGCCATCAGCGCGGCCTTTTTGGGATCGAATCCATAGACGCGATTAAAGTAAGTCGGGGTCCAGGCGATCAGGATGCCGGGAATCCCCATCTGCAGGCCGAAAGCGAGAAAAGTAAAGTTGCCCGAACGGGCGGCAAATACCTGTTTAACGATAGTCAAAAAGCGTAGTTTGGGGACGGCAGCATGCTCGGCCGGGGCTTGTGGGGTCTGGTAATCGCGCACAAAAAAGGGATACAGCGCGGCTAACAACAAGCCCGGCACGCCGACCGCAAAGAACGCATAGCGCCAGCCAAATTGCGTCGCCACAGCGCCACCGATGACGACGCCAAGGACTGAGCCGAAGATGCCAGCCGACTGAAACGCCCCCAGCACCGCCGAGCGCCTTCCTATCGGAAAGGTATGCGCCAACAGTGCCGCCCCCGCTCCGGCATAGGCCGCCTCGCCCAAGCCAACCATCGCACGGGCCATCAGCATTTGGTTGTAGTTGGTGGCAAACCCGCAGGCAATGGTCGCAAAACACCAGACAAAGGCCATCAGCGTGATGCTTTTAACGCGGCCCCAACGGTCGGCAATTAGCGACAACGGAACGGTCATGATGCCGACCACCAGCGAGACGATGCTGACCAAACCACCAAGTTGCGAGTCCGAGACGCCCCATTCAATTTTCAGCAAAGGGAACACCGCGCCCATCGCCTGACGTGACAGATAGTCCGACAACATCAAGCCAAACGTTAATCCGAATACGGTCCAGGCGTAGGCCTTGGAACCCTGATAACCGTCCGCCATGCTGGCCTGACCCGGCTGTAATATGCCCACGACTTTCATATCTGTCTCCTTTATTTTTTATGGTCAGACTGTATTCGGGTGTGTTGGCATTTGAAGTTTAAAAAATCCGTTCGTACTGAGTAGCCCATAGGGCGTATCGAAGTAGTTGCATGCTTTGGCGGATCTTCGATACGGCACTGCGTGCCTACTCAGTCCGAACGGGGGTATGGATTCAAATGTCAACACGCCCTCATCAATCTGCTTCAATTAATCTGCTTCAGTCAACCCTGCGTCCCGGTAACAACGGGTCCGCCTTCCCCAAAAAGATATGCGATATCAAGCGCTGTATCCGCGTCCCATACGGCGGACGAAACAGATGCACCGGAAACCAGCGATGCACGCTCAGTACCGATTTGCCATGCGACAAAGTGCGAAATCCTTCCGGTCCGCGCCAGCTTCCCATCCCCGAATTGCCAATTCCGCCAAACGGCAAATCGCCCTGAAACACATGCCACGCCCAATCATTAATCGTCATCCCGCCAGCGTGCACATCGCGCACCAACAATGTCTGTTCATCCTTATTGGTACCGAAGTAATACAACGCCAGCGGACGGGGCCGGGCGGTGATGTAGCCAATCGCCTGCTCCATCGATGCACAGGCGAGTACCGGCAGGATAGGGTTAAACAGCTCTTCCTGCATGATGCGCATGTCCGCCGTCACGCCGGTGACCACTTGCATGGCAATGATGCGGTTACCGTCACCGGGGCCGCAAGAGAACACTTTCGCGCCTTTGGCTACGGCGTCGGCCAGCAATGCACGCGCCCGGTCGGCATGGCGGTCTGAGGCAATGCTGGTGTAATTCGCTTCGCCCACCGGGTCCGGGACCATCCGTTGAAACGCCGCCACGGCAGCGGCAACAAAGGCATCGACCCGGTCACTCGGCACCAACGCGTAGTCAGGCGCGACACAGGCCTGACCGGCGTTAAACGCCTTGCCGTGCGCGATCGATTCGGCGGCAGCAACGATGGAGGCTGAGCGCGACACAATTGCGGGAGATTTGCCGCCCAACTCCAGGGTCACCGGTGTCAGATTAGCGGCGGCTGCGCGCATGACCTCTTTGCCCACAGCGGGTGAGCCGGTAAAGACAATGTGATCGAGCGGCAAACTGGCAAAGGCTTGCGCGATATCGATGCCGCCACCAAAAATCGCCACCTGATCTTCTGAAAAAATCTCCGCCAGCATGCGGCGCAACACCGCCGTACTGCGTGGCGAAAATTCAGACATTTTGATCATCACCCGATTGCCTGCCGCCAGCGCCGTAATCATCGGGCCGACCGCTTCGACGATCGGAAAATTCCACGCCGCAATCACACCGACCACGCCTTTGGGCTGATACACCACCTTGGCGCGATTGGTAAGGAACATCCAGTCGGTGCGGCGACCTTGCGGCTTCATCCAGCGTTTCAGATGGGACAGCGCATGGTCAATCTGCAGGGCCGGAAACATCACGTCGAGCATTTTGCATTCGAACTCCGAGCGCCGACCGAAATCGTCGCTCATCGCCGTTGAGAGTTGATCCTGATAGCGCTGCAAAGCTTCACGCACGGCTTTCAGATCGCGTCTGCGTTGCGCCAGTTCGGGAAACGGGGTGGCGAGGCAAGCGCTGCGCTGCCGCTCCAGGACGGCATGCAGATTCTCAATGGTGTCGTTCATGTTGATATCCCTTTATCAAACTGAGCGCCACTGATCGCCCCAAAATTTCGCCCGTACATCTTTTTTGAGCAGCTTGCCCACCGCACTGCGCGGCAGTTCCGTCCAGAACTCCACGCTTTTCGGCGTCTTGGTACTGCCCAACTGTTCTTTGCACAAGGCCATGATGTCTTCTTCGGTAAGCGTCTGGCCGGACTTGAGCTGGATCACGGCTTTAATCGCCTCGCCCCATTTCTCATCCGGCACGCCGACCACGATGCAATCGAGCACCGCAGCGTGACCCTGAATCACTTTTTCAATCTCCACCGGAAACACATTGAAGCCGCCGGTGACGATCATATCCTTGATTCGGTCCACGATCGTGACATAGCCGCGTGCATCCTGAATCCCGACGTCGCTGGTGTGATGCCAGCCAAAGGTCGATACCGCCGCGGTGTCTTCGGGCTTTTTGTAATAGCTCTGCATGACCATCGATGAGCGCACCACAATCTCGCCACGCTGGCCTGCTGGCAACAAATTGCCGTCGGGGTCCATGATCGCCAGACGGGCCACGTCAACCGCTCTGCCTGCGGCTCTGACGACTTCTTCATCAAAGCTGCCATCGCTCTTGAGATAGTCGGATGGCCCTTTAATCAGGATAGGAATCAAGGTCTCGGTCTGCCCAAATCCCTCATACATAATCGGCCCGAACACCCGTACCGCTTCCTTGAATTTTTCCGGCGCAATCGGCGCTGCGCCGACGATAAAAGCCTTCAGCGATGAAAAATCAGTCTGCTTGGTTTTTGGATGCGCCAGCAAACCGTAGATCGCCGTCGGCGGCAGGTAAAGATGGGTGATTTTTTCTTTTTCGATCAGCGCCAGGACGACTTCAGGATCAAAGCCGGGCATGATCACATTGACGCCGCCCTTGATCGTAAATCCCAGCGCCAGCAAACCGGCGGCGTGGGTCAGGGGAGCGATACATAAATGGCGCGATTCGGCCGTCACATTAAACCCGTTAGCCAGACCGATGCCCATAAATTCCAGCGTGCGATGCGTGTGCACCGCACCTTTGGACGGCCCTGTTGTGCCGCCTGTCGGCTGCAAAAAGGCGCGTGCGTTAGGGTCTTCCGGTTGATTGCGGAAAGGTTGCTGGCAATCCTTGAGCCAGTCGTCCATAGACTGGCCATGCTCGGAGGCGCGATCAATGCAGATGTACAACTTCGCTTTCGTCAGCGTTGCCTTCAACACCGGCATACTGCTCTCAAAATAACTATGGAAAAATACGATATCGGTATCGAAGTATTCCAATACCTCGGCATTGGTTTCTATCGTGTTGCGGATATGCACCGACAGCCAGGCCATGTCCGACAAGTTGATTCCCAGATGCAGCAAGCTGACCCGATAATCGTTGGGCGCGTAGATCGCCACATGCGTGCCTGCTCCGGCTTGCCGTGCACGGGTCAAACCGTGTGCTACTGCATGCACATATTGTTGGGCTTCGCCGTAGGTGACGCGGGTTGCGCCATCGACAAAGGCTAGGTTCTCCGGACGCAGCGCAGCTACTGCGTCGAAATAATCCGCTAATCGCATTTTTTATCTCCTCCGGTGTTCGTTTTTTAGTGTTAGTTCGAAACTACACAAAAACTATTTTTCTTTATAGCGTGTTGACATATAAGTCCGTTCGGACTGAGTAGGCACACAGTGCCGTATCGAAGATGCACCAACGTATGCAACTACTTCGATACGCCCTTGCGGGCTACTCAGTACGAACGGGGTTTATTAAAATTAAATGTCAACCTACGCTAATTTTCTTTGAATTATTTCGCCCGCATACGCGACGCTGCATCCAGCCGTATGGTTTCGCCATTGATGTAAGCATTCTCAATGATGAACGCACAGCAATGCGCAAACTCGCGCATGTCGCCCAGACGCTTAGGCGCTTCCATTTGTTCTTTCAACGCGCCGAGAATTTTTTCATCCAGACCGGCCACCATCGTGGTCAAAAATAATCCGGGGGCAATCGCGTTGACGCGCACGCCGATAGAACCAAGTTCACGGGCAGCGGGAATATTCATGCCGATAATCGCCGCTTTGGTGGCGGCGTAGGCGCTCTGTCCGATCTGGCCTTCGTAGGCTGCGCCGGACGAGACGTTGATGACCACGCCGCGTTCTTCTCCCGCTTCGGCTTCGTTTTTTGCCATCTGCTCGGCGCATTTGGACATGACGTTAAAGACGCCATTGAGATTGACCGCCGTGATTTGCGCAAAACGCGCCAGCGGCGCAGCCTTGCCTTCTTTGCCCAGAATCTTAAAGCCGTTCGGTATCGCCGCGCCGTTGATACAGACATGGATCGCACCAAAGCGTGCCATGACAGCATTGACCGCTTGCTGAATCGACTCTTCGTTGCTGACGTCGGCTTGCACGAACATGGCGCGGTCAGCGCCAATCTCGGCGACGGCTTTTTCGCCAGCGTCAACGTTCACATCGACAATCGCTACGCGTGCATTTTTTTCCTGCACCAGATAGTGGGCGGTCGCCAGTCCGAGACCTGACGCGCCGCCGGTGATGACAATAACTTTGTCTTGAATACGCATAATTTTCCTAAATAATCTTATAAAGTCCGTTCGGACTGAGTAGGCACGTAGTGCCGTATCCTTCGATACGCTGCGCTACTCAGGACGATCGGAAGATGCGCCGACGCATGCAACGACTTCGATACGCCCTGGCGGGCTACTCAGTACGAACGGGTTTTTTGGTCGAAAATGTCAATATGTCCTTGGTTTTTAAATCAACCTTAATCAGAACGCGTTCACGCCGGTCAGCGCCCGTCCGATGATCAACTGCTGTATTTGTGTCGTGCCTTCCGGAATCGGCACGATGATCGCTTCACGTGCTAGTTTTTCTACCAAAAAGTCCTTGGTCACGCCGTTGCCACCGTGAATCTGCACCGCTTGCCGTGCAATCGTGACCGCTGCTTCGCAGGCAAAATATTTCGCCATCGCCGCTTCCATCTCCGCCGGTATGCCCGCTTCGATCATGGACGCCGCACGTTGCGTGAGCAGACGGGCTGCGTCCACGTTGGTCGCCATTTCAGCCAGCATTGCAGAGATCAATTGGTGACCGGCGATCAGCTTGCCGTGCTGCTTGCGTTCTTTGGCGTAACGCACCGCTTCTTCCAAGGCGCGGCGGGCAATACCCAGACCTTGCGCGGCGACAAACACACGCGAGCGCTCAAACATGGACAGCGTATTTTTTAACGCCTCGCCTTCATTGCCGAGCATATTCGACGCCGGTACGCGCACATCGGTGAGAAAAATTTGCGCTGTCGATTGACTGTTCCAGGCGATTTTGTGGATATCACGGACTTCGTAAGGATGCTCTTTTCGGTCCAGCAAAAAGTGCGTCAGGCCACGGCGTGGATCGTCGCCGGTGCGGCAAGTACAAATCAGGATATCGGAATACGCGCCGTTGCTAATCCAGGTTTTTTCACCGTTGATGATGAAGTCATCGCCATCGCGCCGTGCACGGGTTTTGATCTCCAGCACGTTGGAGCCGACATCCGGCTCCGAGATGGCAGCGCTGCAAAATAACTCGCCGTTGATCAGGCCCGGCAGATAGCGTTCACGCAAATGCGGCGGTGCCAGCTTGGCGATCATCTGGGCGCAGAAGGAATTGATCAGGACCGGGACCGACAGATCGATGGAAGTGGTCGCCACTTCTTCGAACAGCATGATCATGGTCAGCCAATCCAGACCCAGACCGCCATCGGCCTCGCTGACGACGCCGGAGATCAAGCCAAACTGGGATAACTCACGCATGAGTTCGCCCATTTTTTCTTTCGGCACAAACTTGTCGCGATACTCTTTGTTGAATAGTGGATCTGCTTTATCGTCCAGATAGCGTCGCAATCCATCGACTGCACTTTGTTGTTCTTCGGTTCTGAATACGTAGCTCATTTTTTATCCTTAATTTATTGTTTAGCCAGAATCGTGATCGCCACCACGGCTTCTTCAATCCCGTACAAACCGCCGCCGTTTTCTTGAATCGCTATCCGGGCG
>NZ_JBRIIQ010000067.1:0-22868 GCF_052976905.1 Glaciimonas sp. GG7
GGTGGGTGGGCGTTGAGGCCGAGCGGGAAACTGTTGCGTTGAGAGATGCGCTGAAAGTGGCCGACGCGGCTGCCGAAGGCGTTTTCGAGTGCTTGCAGAAAGTGCTTGTCGTCCATTGCCAGTAAGGCTGCTGCGGTGGTCGGACGCACACACCAGACTAACGCGTAGCCATCATCTTGCGGCAATAGGGCTAGCGGTCCTTGATCGGTGAAGCGTTCAAACGCGCGATGAGGGATTGGTGCGCTGCTGTGGACGTGGGCGACGATGGCGCATTGGTCGTAATCGCGTTGTAGTGCTTTGTCGCTTTGTGCGCCGAACAGGCCGCCTTCGGCTTGGACCATGATGTTGCTGTGCAGCGTAAGGCCATCGGAGAGATGCAATGCGACGCCGTTGTGGTGCTCGTTGGCGGCGTTGACCTGGATTGGACGTAATAGTGTGACGCCATCCAATAAGGGTAATGCTGCTAGCGTCGTCATCAGGCTGCCGTAGCGGCTGACGTAGCCCAAGGCGGGGAGTTGATATTCGTCGCGTTCGATCAATGTGCGGCCGAAATGGCCACGGCGTGAAACGTGGATCTGGTGGATGGCGGTGGCGGGTAAGGGCCATGCGCCGATGTCTTCCAGAATTTGTCGGCTGCCGTAGGAGAGGGCAATCGTGCGTGGGTCGCGGCGTGCCTGATCCAGCGTTTTGCCGTCTATGAGGGCAATGCGTTCTGGCGCTATACCGCGCTTGACCAATAATGCTGCAAGCGTGATGCCCACCGGTCCGGCCCCGCAAATGGCGATGTCGGCGGTGAGGGGGGCTGGAATGGTGGGAGTGGCGTCTGTCATTGATAGATCATTTGCGCATCAGGGCTTCAATATCGGCCACGCTGCGTGGTGCGCCGGTGGTCATGATTTCGCAGCCGGTTGCGGTGACTAAGGCGTCGTCTTCGATCCGAATGCCGATGTTCCAGTATTTTTCTGGCACGCCTTCTGCAGGGCGCACGTAGAGACCGGGTTCGATGGTGGTGACCATGCCGGGTTGCAGGCCGCGCCAGGGGGCTTCTTCGCCTTTTTTAGGGGATGCAGTGCGTTCCCGATAGTCGCCGACATCGTGCACATCCATGCCTAGCCAATGGCCGGTGCGGTGCATGTAAAACTGTTTGAAGTCGCCGTTGGCAATGACGTCGTCTAGCGTGCCGACTTTGTTTTTGCTCAGCAGGCCGGTGTCGAGCATGCCTTGGGCCAACACGCGTACGGCGGCGTCGTGACCGTCCATGAAATGTTTACCTGGGCGGGTAACAGCAATGGCGGCGTCTTGCGAGGCTAAGACGATTTCGTAGAGTTCTTTTTGCGGCCCGGTGAAGACGCCG
The DNA here is from genome assembly GCF_052976905.1 of Glaciimonas sp. GG7. NCBI lineage: Bacteria > Pseudomonadati > Pseudomonadota > Betaproteobacteria > Burkholderiales > Oxalobacteraceae > Glaciimonas > Glaciimonas sp. GG7. The sequence goes on from NZ_JBRIIQ010000067.1 coordinate 1,355, forward strand.
TTGGCAGGAAAGGTGCGGGTAATGTCGGCGGCGTAACTATCAAGCTCGCAGCCAGCATCGATGAGGACCAGATCGCCGTCTTTTAATACGGCGTCGTTAGAGCGGTAATGCAGCACGCAGGCGTTGGCACCGGTTGCGACGATGGATCCGTAGGCGGGATATTGCGATCCTTTGCTGCGGAACTCGTGCAGCAGTTCGGCTTCGAGTGCGTATTCGTGCAGGCCGGGGCGGGACATGCGCATGGCGCGGCAATGGGCTTCGGCCGAGATGACGCCAGCGCGCCGCATGAGTGCGATTTCGTCGGCGTCTTTGAACATCCGCATGTCGTCTATCAAGACTTGGACATTGTGGATGGCTGAGGGGGCGACGACGCCAGAACGATTCATGGCACGCACGCTGCCTAACCAGCTTTGGAGTTTTTCGTCGTAGGCGCTTTGGTGGCCGAGGGCGTAGAAGACGGAGGGCGTATCGGCTAATAATTTTGGCATTTCGGTTGCCATCGCTTCGATCGGGAAGGCGGCGTCAAAACCGAATTTTTCGCGTGCTGCGTCAGGGCCGTAGCGATAGCCGTCCCAGATTTCGCGCTCCAGATTTTTTTCGCGGCAAAACAGTATCGATTGCAGTTTTTCTCCGGCGATGAGGACGACGACGGCCTCAGGCTCCATGAAGCCGGACATATAGTAAAAATAGCTGTCGTGGCGGTACGGGTAATCGGCATCGCGATTGCGCATGACTTCCGGCGCGGTGGGGATGATCGCCACGCCGCCGCCTTGGGCTTGCATCAGGTTGATTAACTGGGTACGTCGTGCTGAGTAGGGGTTCATGTGCGGCCTTGAGTGTCGAGGAATGTTAGTAATACTGAACAATTAGATCGGTACGTTTAGTTCTTCTAGTCTTTCGATCGTGCCTACGTCGGTCCAATCGCCACGATAGACCTCGCCGCCGACTTGATTGCGGCTGGCGTAGTGGCGCAAGATCGGCGCTAGTTTGCCGAATTCGCCTGCTGCAATGGCGTCGAACATCATCGGGCGAAATACGCCGATCCCGGAGTAGGTAAAGCGCGGCTCGCCTTCGTTGGCTTCGTTGGTGACGGAATAACTGTGGACGGCGAAGTCGCCTTCGGGATGATGGGCGGGGTTTTTGACGAGATAGAGCCAGGCGACGTCGCGGGTTTCAAGCGGATGGGGCACGCCCCAGAGATCGTTGTCTTCGAGCGTGGTTTTGACTTGTTCGAAATTGAAGTGTGGGCAGTAGATATCGGCTGAGACGGCCACGAAGGGCGCGTCGCCCAGCAAATGGCGGGCTTTGGCGACGCCGCCTGCGGTTTCTAATGCCGTGCCTTCGGCAGAGTAGGTAATGTGTGCGCCGAATTTGCTGCCGTCGCCGAGAGTGTCTTCGATCAATTGGCCGAGGTGGGCGTGGTTGATGATGATCTCAGTGATGCCTGCACGCACCAGATTGAGGATGTGCCAGACGATCAGTGGGCGACCGCGGACTTTTAAGAGTGGCTTGGGGGTGGTGTCGGTCAGGGGGCGCATGCGCTCGCCGCGACCGGCGGCAAAAATCATTGCTTTCATGGGGATTTCAGTGTGCTCGGTTAGGCGTAAATGTCATTTAGGACTCACGCAAAATCGCGATTTTGCGTGAGTCCTATTGTCGATATTGTCGATATTGTAAGGCGATTAAAACGTATAACCAATCTGTTGCGGGGTTTTTTCGATGACGTCAATCAGGCGCACCAGCGGGATCAGTTCGCGATAACGCAGGGCGGTTTTGCGCACGTAGTCCATGACCTGCGGTAAATCCTGCATATAGCCTTCTTTGCCGTCGCGATAGTTCAGGCGCGCAAACAAGCCTAAAATTTTCAGATGCCGTTGCAGGCCCATGTATTCAAAATCGCGGTAGAAGGTGTCGATGTCGGGTGCAACCGGCAGACCGACACGCTTGGCGCGTTCCCAGTAGCGGATCAGCCAGTCGAGTACCTGCGCTTCTTCCCAGGGACGGTAGACGTCGCGTAGCAGGGAGGCGATGTCGTAGGTGATGGGGCCGTATAGCGCACCTTGAAAATCGAGTACGCCGGGGTTGCCTTCGGGCAATAGCATCAGGTTGCGCGAATGATAATCGCGGTGGATATAGACTTGCGGCTGCGCCATGTTATTGGCGAGGATGGCGGCATAGACGGCGTCGAGGCTGGCGGTTTGTTCTGTGGTGAGTGTGACGTTGAGATGTTTGCCGATGTACCACTCTGAGAATAGTTGCAACTCTCTCAATAAAAAGGCGCGGTCGTATTCTGGCAGGACGTCCGGTTTGCTGTGGGTTTGCATCTTTACCAGGGCGTCAATGGCGTCCAGATAGAGCGTATTGGCTTGATCGGCGCTGGCGTCGCTCAGTTGTTGCAAATAGGTAGTTGGCCCAAAGTCGGAGAGCAGCAAAAATCCTTGTTCGATGTCCTGCGCCAGAATTTCTGGCGTTGTCATTCCTGCATCATTGAAAAGTCCGGCGACGAAGATAAACGGGCGTACGTCTTCTTGCGGCTGTGGCGCATCCATGACGATCAGGGTCTTGCCATCGGGCGTATCGATTCTGAAATAACGTCTGAAACTGGCGTCTGCTGAGGCAGGGCGGATTGTTGTGGCGATGGTCGGCTGAGCTTCAAGAGTGGATAACCATGTCAGTATGTCAACGAGGCGCAGATCGGAAGTCATCGCGCTCTGTGGTGATAACTGTGGTGAAGTCAGGGGGGATGTCTGCGGGGATGTCATTAAGCGGTCCAGGAATACGGTTGTAGGTAGTCAGTTCCCATATAATAAGGGATTAAATTTAAAAAATCGCCTGCGATGGTGTTTGCTCAATGCATTTCTTGACACGGTTTCCATCAGTGCCCCCTACTCAATCGTCCTCCCAATCGTTACGCCCGACTCTCGTGCATGGTCGTTTAGCTGCGCCAGTACGATCATTACCGCCGTTGCCGCGTATGCGACGGCTGGTTTGCCTGATTGCTTCAGCGTTAGCAGCGGCCACGCCGATGTCGGCCATGCTTATATCGCCAGCGGCAATGGCGCAAGTGACGACCCCCAGACCGCCTCGCGTTGACGAAAATAATTTGCCGACGACCGTTGAGGCCGATCAAATGACGGGGCGTCCGGATCGGGTTCTCAATCTCGATAATAATGCCGAGGTGACGCGTGGTCAGACCGATGTGAAGGCAGATAAGGCAACCTATCGGATTGTCGAAAACGAAGTTGAAGCGCATGGCTGTGTGCGTATGAATCGTTATGGCGATGAATATACCGGTGACGATCTCAACCTTAATATGGACTCGGGTCAGGGGTTTTTGACTAATCCGACTTATAAATTTGGCATAAACGGTGGTCATGGGACCGCTGAACGTTACAATTTTGAGGACGAAAATCGTGCCAAAGCGATCGCCGGGACCTATACCACCTGCGCCGGTACCAAGCCCGACTGGTATATCAGGTCCAGCACCATGGATATTGATACCGGGATAGACAAAGGTATCGCTCACGCGGGCGTGCTGTACTTCAAGAGCGTCCCCATCCTGGCTGCCCCAATTATGTCGTTTCCACTGTCGGGCGACCGTCAGTCCGGCTTCTTGCCGCCAACGATAGGTACCACCAGCACGGGCGGTTTAGAGGTGAGCTTGCCTTATTATTTTAATATCGCGCCAAATCGTGATCTGACCCTGACTCCGAATTTGATCACGCGACGCGGGATGCAGTTGGGGGCAGAGGGGCGGTATATCGGTGAAGGCTATAACGGCGTTACCAGACTCGAATATCTGCCTGACGATATGGTGACCAAGACGAGTCGTTATGCGATTGCATCGACGCATACGCAAGTCCTCGGTGGTGGTTTCGGGATGTCATGGAACGTCAACTACGCATCCGATAATAAATACCCCGACGATTTTTCCCGCTCCATCACACAGAGCGCGCAACGCCTGTTGAATCGTGAGCTTGATCTGACCTATAACGGCGTCTATGGGAGCGTGACTGCGCTGGCATCGCGTTATCAGGTGTTACAAGATTACGATGCCAACGGTAACGCGTTGATTACTCGTCCGTATGATCGTTTGCCGCAATTGAACTATACCGTCGGGCGGCAGGATGTCGGTGGCTTTGACTGGAATGTTAACGCGCAATACACTCGCTTCAAAAATAGTGCTTACGATGTTCCTGCCAGCGTGCTGTTGCCAGGTGAGGGTGAGCGCGTTTATATTAATCCGCAGATATCCTATCCAATAATTGGCGCTAGTTATTTTGTGACGCCAAAACTGCAATTGGATGCGACTGCCTATAACCTGACCAATGTGGTGCCGGGTTCTGCTACGAACTTTAGTCGGGTGTTGCCAACCTTCTCGCTCGATAGTGGGCTGACCTTTGAGCGCGATGCAAAATTGTTTGGCAATGCCGTCACGCAAACGTTAGAGCCACGTATGTTTTACGTGCGTACGCCTTATAAAGATCAGAATAAATACCCGTTATTCGATACCGGCGTGGCGGATTTTAACTTTGCCCAAATTTTTACCGAGAATAGCTTTGCCGGGCATGATCGTATCAGTGATGCAAATCAGCTCACTACGGCGGTGACCTCGCGCTTTATCGAAGAAAGTGGAATAGAGCGCTTGCGTCTGGCGATCGGTCAGCGCTTTTATTTCACGCCGCCGCTGGTGTCGCTTGATAGCAGTATTGTCAACAGCCGTTCTGATTTACTGTTGGCTGCTGGCGGCCAACTATCGCGGACAGTCGGCATAGACAGCAATATTCAGTACAGTCAAAGCAAGAGCCAAATGGTACGTGCCGACTACAGTATTCGCTGGCAGCCGGCACCTAAACAAGTGATTAATCTGGCGTATAGGCTCGATCGTACGCCTACTACCATCGCGCTTAACAATAATGAAATACTCAAGCAGGTTGACCTGTCGGCGCAATGGCCGCTTGCCAAGCGTTGGTACGGTGTAGGCCGCATTAATTACTCGTTGGACGACAGAAAAGTTGCTGAAGGTTTGCTCGGCTTAGAGTATAAAGCTGACTGTTGGGTTTTCCGCGTAGTAGCGCAGCGCACGCCGACCTCTACCGCACAGGCTAGTTCGGCGCTATTTTTCCAGCTTGAATTGAATGGATTGACCAAACTCGGCTCTAACCCGATGCAAGCGTTGCGTAGCAGCGTTCCAGGTTATCAGAATGTAAATCAACCCGATGCCATCATCAATAATTGAATCCGTCATACTTATCTATGAATGCTCCTCTTAATATGCTCAAAGCGAATCAATCAGCTAATAAACCAGTCAATAAGTCGGCACTGGCTGCAATCATTGTGTCGCTGTTGTTTAGTGCCGCTCCTGACGTATGGGCGCAAAAACCTGCTGCTGCCGGTACACCGCCGACTATGCCGGCGCCAACCACCACTGCACCGGCCCCGGCTAACGCTGCGACTCAAGTCAGCGCAACCCCGCAGACCATCGATGCGATCGTTGCTGTAGTCAACAATGATGTCATCACACGTCAGGAATTAGCGTCACGCTTGCGGGACGTTATCGGACGCATGAAAGCGCAGGGAGTTGAAGCCCCGCCGCCTGCTGAATTACAAAAGCAATTATTGGAAAGATTGATACTCGAGCGCGCACAAGTCCAGGCCGCGAAAGAATTCGGTATTTCGGTCGACGATAAAATGCTCGACACGGCAATTGGACGGATCGCAGAACAAAACAAGTTATCGATGCCGGATTTCCGTAAGCAACTCGATCATGACAAAATTCCCTATCCCGCTTTCCGGGAAGATATTCGCAAAGAAATCTTACTGCAGCGTTTGCGTGAGCATGAAGTAGACAACAAAATTCAGATTACCGAATCCGAAGTCGATAACTACCTGGCAGCAGAAGCGAGCAATAAGCTCACCCAACAGGTTGAGCAAGAAGTGAATCTGGCACAGATTCTGATCCGGGTTCCAGAAAATGCCACCGTCGCACAGATGAACGAGCGTAAGAAGCGTGCAGAAGCGGCGATGCAGCAACTGAAGTCAGGCGGTAATTTTGGTAAAGTCGCCGCGACTTTTTCTGACGCGCCCGATGCGTTGACCGGCGGCGAACTAGGATGGCGCCCACAGAATCGTTTGCCGCAACTGTTTCTGGACGCCGTTATATCGTTAAAACCAGGTCAGGTATCGACACTTCTGGAAAGTGCCAACGGTTTTCATATCATTAAACTCAATGACAGACGCGCTGCTGCTGCCGAGGCTGACAAGCCAGCGGTGGCACCTGTCGAGCAAACGCACGCACGCCACATCCTGATCAAAGTCACCCCGACGGTGTCAGCAGTAGAGGCCAAGCGTCGCTTGCTTGAGTTAAAAGAGCGTCTCGATAATCACGCGGCGACCTTTGAAGATCTGGCTAAGTTGTATTCAAACGATCTGTCGGCAGCCAAAGGCGGCGATCTCGGTTGGATTTATCCTGGCGACACCGTGCCGGAATTCCAGCGCGCCATGGACGCCCTTAAGCCTGGACAAATCAGCGAGCCGATCGAGACGCCATTCGGTTATCACTTGATTGAGGTCCTGGAGCGCAAAACCGATACCGTCTCATCTGACCGCAAGCGCCTTGCCGCACGTCAGGCAATTCGTGAACGTAAGCTAGAAGAGGCAACCAATGACTGGCTGCGTGAATTGCGCGACCGGGCTTATGTTGAATACCGTTCCGACGATAATTAATGATTGAACCCCGGGGGATCACTTTTGGTGGTCCCCCGAGGCATTTGGTACATCCAGTACGCCTACATAGACTCCGCATCAACCTCGCAATGACCCCTCCGACATTTCCCACCACTGCAATACTCCCTACGATTATCCGTCGCCCGGTGATTGCCATCACCTGCGGTGAACCGGCTGGTATCGGTCCGGAAATTTCGATCAAGGCTGCATGGGAGCTGCGCGCTGAAATCAATAGCGTGCTAATTGGCGACGCGGCATTTTTGTCGATGATCGCAGCCGAAATGGACCCCAATATCAAATTGGTCGCTTTATCTGAGCGTGCGTTTAATAACGACGGCTTGCCGGACTTCGGGCCAGACCGCATTGCGATGATTGACTGCCCCTTCAGTGTGCATGTGCAGCCAGGCAAGCTTGATGCGCGTAATGCACGGGCTATTTTAAAGACGCTCGATATCGCCATTACTGGCGCTGTGCAAAAACACTTCGATGCCATCGTCACCGCGCCACTCCAAAAAAGCACCATCAACGAGGCCGGCGTGCATTTCACCGGTCATACCGAATATCTGGCCGAGAAAACTAACACCGCGCAAGTGGTGATGATGCTGGCAACGGATCGCACTACACCGCCTCTGCGGGTTGCTTTGGCGACCACGCATCTGGCGTTGAAAGATGTCGCTGCGTCGATCACGACTGAGAGTCTTAGCCGCACGCTGGATATTTTGCAAGACGATTTACGTACTAAATTCGGTATCGCCGAACCGCGTATTTTGGTGACCGGCCTTAATCCCCATGCGGGTGAGGGCGGTTATCTCGGGCGCGAGGAAATTGACATTATTACGCCGGTGTTAGAAGCCGCTAAAGCCAAAGGCATGAAGGTTAGCGGCCCCTATCCAGCCGATACGCTATTCCAGCAAAAATATCTGGATCAGGCAGATTGCGTGCTGGCGATGTATCACGATCAAGGCTTGCCGGTGCTCAAATACGCCAGCTTTGGCCATGGCATCAATATCACGCTTGGACTGCCGATCATCCGTACCTCGGTCGATCACGGTACCGCTCTCGATCTGGCGGCGGCAGGTTTGGGTCGTGCCGATCATGGCAGCATGCTCGCCGCCATCAATTGCGCGGCACATATGGTGCGATCAACCAGTCATCTGTCATAACGACATTTTAAAATACTACAATGCGCCTTCATCTTCTCGCGCAATTGCTAAGCGATAGCACAGCACCAATTCACCGCATCAATTCATAGCGCACACTCAATGAAACATACCCCACGTAAGCGCTTCGGCCAGAATTTCCTCACCGACAAGTTAGTCCTCGCGGACATCATCAGCGCCATAGCCCCCCAGTTGGACGACAATATGGTTGAGATCGGCCCTGGCCTGGCCGCAATGACCAGCCTGTTATTGAAGTCGCTAAAGCAGTTACACGTGGTCGAACTTGACCGTGATTTAGTGACGCGTCTGGAAAATACATTCGATGCAGCGCGTCTTCACGTGCACTCTGCTGATGCGTTGAAATTTGATTTCAGCAGTATTCCCATAGTCGGTGAGGGCAAGTTGCGCGTGGTCGGTAATCTGCCTTACAACATTTCCAGCCCGCTACTATTTCATCTCACCGAGATCGCGCCGCTGGTGCAGGATCAACACTTTATGCTGCAAAAAGAAGTGGTTCAGCGCATGGTCGCCGAACCCGGCAGCAAAACTTTTGGTCGACTATCCGTGATGCTGCAATGGCGCTACAAAATGCAATTAATGTTCATCGTCCCGCCAACCGCATTTGACCCACCGCCAAGAGTCGAGTCCGCCATTGTGCGCATGATTCCGATTGCAGAACCGTTAGCCTGCGATCAAAAGAAGCTGGAAGACGTCGTACTGAAAGCCTTCACGCAACGTCGTAAAGTCATACGCAATAGCCTGGCCGGCATGTTTACTGAAAACGATTTAATCGACGCTGACGTAGACCCGCAAGCACGCCCAGAAACTATCTCAATGGAACGTTTTGTCGGACTGGCGAATCGCTTGAAGTAGTCTCTATCGCGATCTGTGTAATTCAACGGCGCTGACAATTCCGATGCGCCATCGATCTGTTCAATAGCAGTCATTGCCATGTCAGATCGGCTAACGCCGGAATCTGGTTTTACACATGCCTCCTGTTTTTACTTCCCAGCTAACTTACCTGAGCAGGTCTGCATCGTCGATGTTGAATCAGCACAATGTCGTCCTAAAATAATCAAAAAGCCTGTCACCTTCGACTGCATACCACGCATCAGTGAGCTTAGTTCAGTGCTGTCCTCATGCCGTGCAGAGACTGAATCAGGACTTACGCAAAATCGCCCCAGCACCATTCCACTGGCGACATTCTCCGACCGCTGCCAAGGCTATCTCACCCGCATCAGCGTACAAACCGACCCCGGCACAGACCCAGACAGCGAAGCCGCCGCACGTCAAACCCGCACCTTCGACTTCAGATAGTTTATCCCCGAACTCCTTAAGCACAAAAAGCTCTGGCAAGAAATTTTGTTAGCCTCCTTAGTCATCCAACTCATCGCCCTCGCCACACCGCTATTGACCCAAACCATCATCGACAAAGTTGTAGTGCATCGCACCCACAGCACACTCATCGTGATCGTCGTCGGTATGGCCGTCTTCATGCTGTTTTCTGCGCTGTTATCGTGGTTGTGCCAATACCCGGTGCTGCATACCGGTAATCGGGTTGATGCAGTTTTGGGCGCATCCGTGTTCGAACATCTGTTCAAATTGCCGCCGCTGTCAGTAGTGTCCCAACGTTTTCACGCCAGGAGTTCGTAAGTTAATGATTTACTTGGATAAATTGATGTTTTTGTTTGGTCTCGATTTGAACGTCGAGGCGCAAACTTGGTGCTTTTTGCGGATTTCCGCCGAAGGCTCCTATGTATCAAGGCAAGCTCGTTTTCTCGCAGCTCATGACCTATCTGCCGCTGACAACCTTTCGGCGTTACGTGGCCGCTCATCGCGGCGAACACAAGGTCAAAGATTTTTCCTGTCTGGATCAGTTCTTTGCCATGGCGTTCGCGCAACTGACTTATCGGGAATCGCTGCGCGACATCGAAATCAATTTGCGTGCACAAGCGCATCGGCTGTATCACATGGGCTTTCGATGTTCGACCATTTCTCGCAATACATTGGCCAACGCGAATGCCACGCGTCCCTGGTAAATCTACGCCGATCTTGCGCAGCATTTGATTGCGATGGCGCGCCCTCTGTATGCCAACGAACCGTTTGGGGTGGACTTGGACGCGACGGTCTACGCGTTCGACGCAACAACGATCGATCTGTGTTTGTCGTTGTATCCGTGGGCACCGTTTCGATCCGCCAAAGCGGTAATCAAATTGCACACACTGCTCGATCTGCGTGGCTCTATCCCCAGCTTCACTCACATCACCGACGGCAAAACCCACGAAGTCAATATCCTCGACGACTTGGTGATCGAGCCCGGTGCGTATTACTTGATGGATCGTGGTTATCTGGATTTCGCACGACTCTACAATCTGCATACGATGAATGCCTTCTTCGTCACACGCGCCAAAAGCAATACGAAATTCAAACGGCGATATTCGCATCCGGTCGATCGAACCATGACCCACGTCGTGTGCGATCAAACGGGTGTACTGACGATTTTCTATTCGAGTAAGGATTATCCCGCGATGCTGCGGCGGGTCGTCGTCAAGGACGAGGACGGAAAACGCATCACCTTCTTGACCAACAATTTTGCCCTCAAGCCAGAGATGATTGCCGCGCTTTACAAGCAACGCTGGCAAGTCGAATTGTTCTTCAAATGGATCAAGCAACATTTGCGTATCAAAACCTTTTTGGGAACCAGCGAGAATGCCGTCAAAACGCAAATATGGATTGCGGTCTCTACTTATGTACTGATCGCTATCGCAAAAAAACGTCTCTATTTACCTCACAGCCTTTACGAAATTTTACAAATCCTGAGCCTAACCATGTTTGAAACAACACCAATAAATCAACTACTTACGCCACCCAACGAAAAATTAGGCATGGAAAACGAGCAAATTCAGCTCTCTTTCCTATGACGAACGTTGGGACACTACTGATTTGAAAGGATGATTTTTAACATGAGGAAAATCAATGACGAAAAATATTTACGACAAAAATTAAAGTTTGAAAGGGGATACATGGAAACAGACGGTATGAAGATGCTCGCTAAAAATAACCCATTGAGTTCGTTCTACATCGCTTGTGTTCTGTTCCTGGTGACAGGTTATTTCTTTTACTTTTTTGCATATTTATGTTCAACGCCGCAATGGGGGTGTGAGGTGATGGTATGGGCTATGTCGACGGTAAAAGGGCTAGATTCAGCAGCGCGTGTCGGTGCGATCAATGATGATCCGAACAATCCTTGTCTGAAAAGTCCTACGTGTTTCTCGATGTTATGGGACGACGCTGGCTCTGGCAATACTTCCGATTACTCATTCTCGCAGCCGATTTGTTCTGATCCCGATTACATAGCTCCGGGTAGTATCTTCGTCACTGGGATAGACACAAACGGTCAGACCCCCAATCCGGCAAACTATCCTAATTTGAAGATGGTACGTAGCGATTTGGTGACCTATGTACCATGTGTGCCTCCGTTGATCTGGGACGATGCAGGTAGTCATGCCAGATCAAATGCCTCGTTGTTTGCGCTGCCGAAATCGAATTATTTTATCTGCTCGACTGGACCTGGGAGTTTATTCCAGGGAGCTACCCGATACCCATCGCTTCTTGATTGAGTGCGGCCGATTAACTTAGCGGTTAATCGGTCAAACCGAGTGGTAACGTAACAGGCCAGAGTTGGACGCGTTCAGTATTTTGCCAGAACGCTATCTGGCCCTCAGCCATTGGTTACAAAAATGCTTCTCTGGCTTAGCATCTCGCCATCTTTTGCGCGCTCTCTGGGGTTCGCATGCCCGAACCCCAGGCCCCGCAGACAGTGTAAAAACTTGTCGCGGGGCCTTTCGTTTTACCTCAAACTAATTTCTGACATCTTCTGACGCTTAGGCTAACTATTGCCACGATGCATTAATATGACTTTCCCTCAACCTCTGCCTTCTGATACGGCAGAACCACAAAGGTTATCGCTATGCTCAAGCGCTTCATACCGATTCTTTTTACCGCAATGTTGTCTGCCTGTTCTGCAATACCGCAGGCCAGCACATCGTCTATGACCACCCTGGACCAAAATTACCGCATCACGAATGCGCATTACCAGCGCCTGATCAATCAAGCGCAGCCGCCGCTGGCTGAGTTGACATTGTTCTTTACGATGATGCCCAAAGGCGGCGATATTCATCACCATTATTCGGGTGCAATTTATGCAGAGACCTATCTCGACTGGGTAGACCGGCAGGGATTTTGTATCTACAAGACGAGCTGGAAAATCGAAACTGAGCCACAAAAGATCGCCGCCGAACAGGCCAAAGCTGGTGCAGATCGGGAGTGTATTTCTGCCCAGGCGCTAGGGCGCGACAATCATCTGTATCGGGACTTGCTGCAACGTTGGTCGAATAAGGACTTTGACAATCACACGACCTTGCAGGTCCCGCCCGATACCCAGTTTTTTGATACCTTTGACTATTTCGGTCCCGCCTCTTCCTACCAGTACAACGACGGTTTGCAATTGCTAAAGAAACGGGCTATCGCGGAAAACGTGCAGTACATAGAGACCATGGTAAAAAGTTCGCCATCGATTGCGACGGCTAATAGCGACTTCGATGCCAGGGTTGAACAGTTGGTAATGACACCTGACGGCGCAGCGCTTGAGCGCCTGTTGAGCACACTCCTGCCGCTTCTGAAATCGGACAAAGTTTTACAGCAAAAAACCCAGCAATACATCGATGACACCGCGCTCGACAGCGTACATATTGATGACGAACAATTTGCCATGCGTTATCAAGCCTACGTCGACAGAAATAAATCGCCGTCTATCGTATTTTCAGGTTTGTATACCGCGTTTGTGGCTGCCTCGCACAGCAATCTGATTGTGGGTGTGAATATCGTCGGACCGGAAAATGGGGGTGTCGCTATGCGTGACTATAGTGTGCACATGCAGATGTTCAAGTTCCTCAAGCAGCAATTCCCGGACGTTAAATTGGCGTTGCATGCAGGTGAGTTGGCGCTGGGCATGGTGCCGCCGGAAGGCTTGACGCATCACATCGCCGATGCGGTCAATATCGCAGGCGCAGATCGCATCGGACATGGCATCGACATTGCCTACGAATCAGGTGCACCCGCATTGTTGAAGAAAATGCGGGATAAAAGCATTGCGGTGGAAATCAATCTCACCAGTAATGAATTTATTCTGGGGATTAAAGATGCGATGCATCCGGTGACGATTTACGAACGCTATGGCGTGCCGTTTGTTATCTCTACAGATGACCCGGGCGTGTCGCGCAATAATCTGAGTAGTCAGTATGTGCTCTATGCTTCGCGCTACAAACCATCGTACGACGCGATCAAGAAACTGGCATTTAATAGCATCCAGTATGCGTTTTTAGCGCCCGAGGATAAGGCCGTACAGACGAAAATTTTGGAGGGCAGATTCAGGCAATTTGAAGCGGAGTTGGCAGGACTTGATAAGGCGGGTATTCCGGCGCTGGCGCAATAAAGTGAGCTTATTTGTGTGACCCGCAGATATGGTGATCTGCGGGATATTTCTTTACAACGTTGCGTTCGGCCAGTGTCCCGGCTTGCGCTCGATGAGTTCAATCTTGTAACCATCGGGATCTTGCACAAAAGCGATATTGGTCTTGCCGCCTTTGACCGGCCCGGCTTCGCGCGTGACATTACCGCCTTGCGCTTTGACATCGGCACAGGCCTTGTGCACGTCTTCTACGGCAATCGCCATGTGACCGAAAGCGGTTCCCTGATCGTAGCTGGTGACGCCGTAGTTGTAGGTTAATTCCAGTTCTGCGTGGTCTGGATTCGTGCCGTAGCCGACAAATGCCAGTGTGTATTTATATTCTGGATTGTCGTTGGTGCGCAGCAATTTCATGCCGAGTACGTTGGTATAAAAATCGATGGAGCGTTGCAGGTCGCCGACGCGCAGCATGGTGTGAAGGATAAGCATATGTGCTCTCAGTAGTTGGGAAGGGGGAGAGCTCTGTTTGAACTCTTTTATTAATCCTGCATTTTTACTTATTTTGGATAAGCGTGCAGGGACCAGCGTAATTCTAAAAAATCGGCAGCGTTTCTTGCGCACTATCGCGCAACGTGCGCTTAGCTATTTCAAAATCAGGAAAGATCGACTGCACCGTGGCCCAGAAGCGCGGGCTGTGGTTCATTTCACGCAAATGCGATAGTTCATGGGCGATCACATAATCGATGATTGGTAACGCAAAATGCATCAAGCGCCAGTTAAGGCGAATTTTACCGTCGGCGGTGCAAGAGCCCCATTGTGTGGTGGCCGACGATAAAGCGTACGACTTGTAGGCGACGCCCAGTTTTTCTGCATACACGGGCAAGCGCTCGCCGAATACCCGTTTGGCTTCCAGTTGCAGCCAACCCAGCACGCGGTCTTTTAATTGCTGCTCGCTGGCGTCATCGGGCAGACAGACCGTCAGGGTAGCCGCAGTGGTATCAAACACAATCCCGGCGATCTGCGTGGCGCGTATGCGTAGCGTAATGTTGTGGCCCAGATAGGGGAGTATGCCACCGTCGCGCCACATCATCTGTGGTTGCAGCTTGCGTGCCGAGCGATCATGCCGCTCATGCAGTTTGGTGAAAATCCAGCGCTTCTTGTCACGAATCGCATTTTCAATTTCAGCCAGCGTGACCCATTTAGGGGCGGTCACGCGCAGGCCATCATCGCTAATGACAAAACCAATCGAGCGGCGCTTGGAGCGCAGTAGCGCATAGTCAAGCACGTGCGCATCAATATGCAGACGGCGCTTGCCAGCGGCTAATGGTGCATTCGCTGGCGTGGTCTGTGCAAGTTCAGGTGAGGAGGTCGGTGTTGGTTGTGGTGAGGGTGCGCCGGTCGGGCTGGCTTGCGGCGCAGATGGATAGTCGGTATTAGAGGAGGAAGCCTCCACACTGAACAAGTCCAATTGGCGCGCAAGCGGTTGTGGCGGCTGTTGATGCAGAAATTTCAAGGTTATTGGCCATTAGTAACAACAATGAGGTTAGGACTTACGCAAAACCGCCCCAGCGGCGTTATCCCTCCTAGCCTTACGTTTGTAATGTCTTCGTCGGTCTGCCTTGCTGGGACGATTTTGCGTAAGTCCTATAGGTAATAGGTAAAGACTATTTTGTGTAAACGTGCGGTGAAATGACGCGCATTTCGGACTCAATCCAGGTTTCGACTTTCTCCATCATCTGCGCGCTGTTCAAGCCTTCTGGCGAGATCGGCTTGCCGATGGAAACCGTAATCATGCCCGGTTTTTTGATGAATGAATTTTTCGGCCAGCATTCTCCGGCGTTGACGGCAACGGGGACGACGGCCACGTTGGTTTCAATGGCCAGACGGGTGCCGCCGTGTTTGTATTTGCCTTTTTGACCGACCGGCATGCGCGTGCCTTCCGGGAACATAATGATCCACTGACCATCGGCCAGACGCTTGCGTCCTTGTGTGACCACATTGGCGAAAGCATCGCGCCCTTTGCGATCAATCGGAATCATCCGCATCAATGCGATAGCCCAGCCGAAAAAAGGAATGTAAGTCAGTGATTTTTTGAAGACAAACACCAAAGGGCGGGGCGTCATTTGCAGCAAAAAAATGGTTTCCCATGCTGATTGATGTTTGGATAAAACGACCACTGGTGCATCCGGGAAGTTCTCCGCGCCGATGACGCGATACTTAATCCCGCAAAGCACTTTCGCCAGCCAGACAATAAACACATTCCAGCGTGAGGTCAGGTAATACCGTTTGTTGTACGGAAAGGGTGCGAAAAATAAACAGGCGATAGCCCACACGACGGTGGCGATCGTCATGATCGTCAAAAACAGTACGGATCGTACAAATAAAGAAAACTGCAACATACACACTCCAAAAATATTACGGGTCATTGAGGAGAATTGGGGCGTGTTGATATTTGAATCTAAGAAACTCCGTTCGTACTGAGTAGCCCATCGGGCGTATCAAAGTATATGCATGCTGGAGCATCTTCGATACGGCACTTTGTGCCTACTCAGTCCGAACGGCTGAGTGGTGCTTCTCAGACTTTACATATCAAGACGCCTTAATTAATCCTTTTGGATCTAAGTCGGGCCATCGGTTGACGACTTAAGCTGCAACTTCCACCGGCTTTTTCAACAGAAAATCGACCACCGCAGCCAAATCGGCAAATACCGTCGTTCCAGGGGGCAGGCCACCTTTTTTCTGCGTCACTTCGCCTTTGCCAGTCAATACCAGAAACGGTGTGCAGCCAGCTACAAAACCCGCCTGGATATCCCGCAGTGAATCGCCGACGACCGGTACGCCGTTGCGCAGACTGGTTTCAAACCGTTTGGCGATATCGATAAACATACCCGGCTTGGGCTTGCGACAATCGCAATTGTCGTCCGCTGCGTGCGGACAAAAAAAGATCGCATCAATTTCGGCACCGACCAATTGCGCCGCGCTATGCATCTTTTGATGGATGTCGTTGAGCGCCGCCATATTGAACAAACCGCGGGCAATACCGGATTGATTGGTCGCCACTACGACCCGATAACCGGCCTGATTGAGGCGAGCGATGGCTTCTAGCGAACCTTGGATCGGTTGCCATTCGTCGGGCGACTTGATGAACGCGTCGGAGTCGCGGTTAATGACACCGTCACGGTCAAGAATGATCAGTTTCATATTCTGTCCCATTGCGTTCGGTCAGGCCGCCAGCTTGGAGATATCGGCAACCTGATTCAACATCAGATGCAGATTCGAGAGCAGCGCCAGACGGTTGTTACGCAACTGTTCATCTTCTGCCATCACCATGACATCGTTAAAGAATGCATCGACTTCGGTACGCATGCCAGCCAGCGATTGCAAGGCTCCGGCAAAGTCGCCTTGCGCAAAAGCGCTGTCGACTTGCGGTTTCAGGTTGGTCATGGCAGCGAACAGATTGATTTCGGCAGCATCTTGCAAGACGGCTTGCGCAACGGTGCCGGTTTCCATCACGTTATTCTTTTTCAGAATATTGGTGATGCGCTTGTTGGCCGCTGCCAGCGCTTCGGCCTCAGGCAGTGCGGCAAAGGCTTGCACGGCATCTAAGCGTTCGATCAGGTTGGTCAGCGTGTCCGGCTGTTGCGCGATCACGGCTTCGATCTGGCTTGGGGCAAAGCCGCGCTCGCGCAATATTCCACGCAAACGGTCGTACATAAAACTCAGTACATCGGCGCTCGGGTCTTTGAAGTTGGTGTTGTCGGCAAACACCAGCGCTGTGGCTTGCAGCAATTGTTGCAGCGATAGCGGCAGGCGTTTTTCCAGCAACATACGCAGCACGCCTAAGGCGTGGCGGCGTAGTGCAAACGGGTCTTTATCGCCGGTTGGTTGCAGACCTATGCCCCAAATGCCGATCAGTGTTTCCAGTTTGTCGGCCAGCGCGACCGCGGTGCTGGTTTCTGTGGTGGGCAATGCGTCGCCTGCAAAGCGCGGTTGATAATGCTCCGAGATGGCCAGCGCTACTTCATCGGCTTCGCCATCGTGGCGCGCGTAGTAAGTCCCCATGATGCCTTGCAGCTCGGGAAATTCACCCACCATGTCGGTGAGCAAATCGGCCTTGGCCAACTGGGCGGCGCGTGCTGCGCGTATCGCCAGCAATGGGCTATCGCTGAGCAGCTTGGCAATCGCTACGGCGAGTGCTTGTACGCGTTGGGTGCGCTCAAGCTGATTGCCGAGTTTGTTGTGATAGACCACGTTGGCTAGCAACGGCAGGCGATCGGCCAGCGTCTTTTTCTGATCTTGCTCAAAGAAAAATTTGGCATCCGCCAGACGCGGACGTACTACGCGCTCATTGCCCTGGACGATGTGTTGTGGATCTTTGGTGTGCAAATTGGAGACGATCAAAAAGCGCGAGCGCAGTTTGCCGGCAGCATCGGTGAGTGCAAAGTATTTCTGATTCGTTTGCATCGTCAGAATCAGACATTCCTGCGGAACGGACAGAAATTCTTCTTCAAAATGGCAGGCATAGACCACCGGCCATTCGACTAGCGCGGTGACTTCGTCGAGCAACGACTCGGGCATCAGCACCAGATCGTCACCCGCTTCGGCCAGTAAAGCGCTGCGAATTTGTTGTTTGCGTTTGTCGAAACTGGCGATGACTTTGCCTTCGCTTTCTAAGGTGGCGACATAGCTCTCTGCGTCGGCAATCGCGAACGCGCCATTCGACATAAAACGATGCCCACAGGTGATGCGATCAGCTTGCAGGCCCAGCAAGCGCAACGGCACAATGTCTTCGCCATGCAGGGCGAGCAGCCTGTGCGCCGGGCGCACGAAGCGCACCGTTTCGCCAGCGGCAGGGCCGTACTGACGTTGATAGCTCATTTGTTTAGGGATCGGTAATTTGGCAATCGTATCTTCAAGGACGACTTGCAAACCGGTCTCCAGCGCTGCGCCTTTGGCCGTGTAGCTGTAGAAAAAACTATCGGCTTTGCCATCGGCGGCGCGTTCGAGTTGATCCGGAGTAATCAGGACTGCGTTGGTTGTAGCGGCCAGTGCGGCGAGTTTTTTGATGAGTGGGACGCTAGGCTGGCCGGTCGAATCCAATGCAACGGAAACTGGCAGCACTTTTTCACGCATGCGTTTATCCAACGAGACAGCACGCACGTGACTGATCGAGACTGCCAGACGACGCGGGGTCGCGTAAGTGGTGGCGACCGCGTCGTGTGTCAGAAAATCACGTGCTTTGAGGCCGTTGAAAATACCACTGGCAAATGCATTGCCGAGTTTTTCCAACGCCTTCGGTGGCAATTCTTCGGTGAAAATTTCGATCAAAAGGGTCGAACTCATGCCTGGCTCCCTGCGCGGCGCGCCACGGTGGCGGTGTATTCGTCGCCAAATTCTTTTAACATTAATGGCGCATTTTTCTCATTGAGTTCCCACATCGGAAAGCCCAGTGTTTCACGCGATGTGTAATAGGCCTTGGCGACTTCACGCGACAGGTTGCGGATGCGGCCCATGTAGGCGGCCCGTTCGGTGACCGAAATCGCGCCGCGTGCGTCTAGCAGATTGAAGGTGTGGGCGGCTTTTAAGACCATTTCGTAGGCGGGCAACGCGAGTGGCACAGCCAGCAATTTCTTGGCTTGTGTTTCGTAATTGGTGAACAGAGGAAACAGGAATTCAGTGTCCGCGTACTCAAAGTTGTAGGTTGATTGCTCGACTTCATTTTGATGAAACACGTCGCCGTAGCTCAGATGTTTTTTGACGTCGTTCTCGACCCATTCGGTCCAAACCAGATCGTAGACGTTTTCAACGCCCTGCAAATACATCGCCAGACGCTCAATGCCGTAGGTGATCTCGCCCAGGACCGGCTTGCAATCGAGACCGCCGACTTGCTGAAAATAGGTGAATTGCGTCACTTCCATGCCGTTGAGCCAGACTTCCCAGCCCAGACCCCAGGCACCCAAAGTCGGATTTTCCCAGTCGTCTTCGACGAAGCGCACGTCGTTCTTTTGCAAATCGAGGCCAAGCGCCTCGAGTGAGCCGAGGTAGAGATCGAGAATGTTTTCCGGTGCCGGTTTCAGGACCACCTGATATTGGTAGTAATGCTGCATCCGGTTGGGGTTGTTGCCATAGCGCCCGTCTTTAGGGCGGCGTGATGGCTGAACGTACGCGGCGCGCCACGGTTCAGGTCCGATGGCACGCAGAAAGGTCGCGGTGTGCGAGGTGCCAGCGCCTACTTCCATGTCGTAAGGTTGCAGCAAAGCACATCCTTGCGCGGCCCAGTAGTCTTGCAATTTGAGAATTATTTGTTGGAATGTAAGCATTGTTTTTTTGTGCAGCTCCATGCGGAGAGTCGGTTGCCGAGAAGTAAATTGCGCTTCGCTGAAAGCAGCGATTTTAGCGGGTTTTGATAGCCTTATGTGGCTGGTAACGTGCGGTTGTTGTATCCGGCGGCAGCTTGATTTTTTAATGCCGCACGGATACGTCTCTTTGTTGTTAATCCTGGGACGCTCAGCGTTTGCGCCCCGCCAGCCATGCCCCGGCCAACATCAATAGCACCAGTATCCACAGCAAGCGATTTCCCAGCACGATATACGGCGTATTGCCGGTATAGCCCAGCACCGTGGCCGATAGCGTTCCCCGGACGAGAGGCGGCAACGATGCGCTGAGATTGCCATGCTGGTCTATGACGGCGGTGGTGCCGGTATTGGTAGCGCGCAACATTGGGCGGCCGGTTTCGATGGCGCGCATTTGTGAGATTTGCAAATGTTGTGGCAGTGCAATGGTGTCGCCGAACCACGCAATATTCGACATATTGAGCAATATCGTCGCCGCCGGATGACCGCTGGCTTCTGACGCTGATAGCTGGGCGGCGATTTCATCGCCAAACAAATCTTCATAACAAATATTCGGCAAGACCCATTGATCCTTGACCGCGAACGGCGGCTGGATAGCTGCGCCGCGGTTGAAGTCGCCGAGGGGGATGTTCATCAGATTGACAAACCAACGGAAGCCGTAGGGGATGAACTCACCAAACGGCACTAAATGGTGCTTGTCGTAGCGGTAAACCGTTGGGTTATTTTCAGCACGCGCGGGCGAAAATCCCAACACACTATTGGCATACACATCGGGACCATCGGTTATCGGAATCCCCAGCGCAATATGGCTGCCGGATTGTTGCGCAAACCGGGCGAGGGAGGGCAGATAGTCGGGCGGTAACTGGGTTTGGAGTATCGGCACCGCAATTTCTGGTGTGGCGATCAGATCGGCAGGCGCTGTGGTGATCATGTCGTTGTAGAGATGGAGTGTGTGATCAATCTGGCTTGGGTCAAACTTCATCTGCTGGGCGATATTGCCTTGCAACAGACGTACCGAAATCGGCTTGCCGCTGGCGTGGGTCCAGTCGATAGTATGCAGACCGAAGCCGACTAACAAAATGAGCATTGCCGCGATGCCAGGTAGTTTTTGTTTCGGTAATAACGCCAGACAGCCGCTGATCAAGGCTGCGATTGCGCCGATACCATAGACGCCGATGATCGGTGCGTAGCCAGCGAGTGGGCTAGCGGTGTGTGCGTAGCCGGAGACCAGCCACGGAAAGCCGGTAAACAGCCATCCGCGCAACCATTCGTTGATGCCCCATAACGCGGGAAAAATGACTATCGCCGTGATGAGCGGGGAGGCCGACCAGCGTTGCCGCAGCCAGATCGTCAGCGCCGCCGTCGCTCCCGTGTACAGACCGACAAAGGCGGCCAGCAACGCCACTGCTAATGCTGCGATTGCGGCAGGCATGCCGCCATAGACGTGCATGCTGATGTAGAGCCAATAAACTCCGCAGGCACTCCAGCCGAAGCCCATCGCCCAGCCTAATAGCAGGCCGTGTTTGATGGTCTTGCATTTGAGCAGACATCCGATTAGCAGGGCTAGTGTTACTAGCTGGATTGGCCATGCGTTGAAGGGGGCGAAGGCTAATACATTGAGTGCGCCCGCGAGGAATGCCAGGGGGAGGTGGTGCCATTTGAAGCTGAAGGTCATTGGTTGGATTCGTTGTGTGGTTTGTTAATACGGCTTGTGCTCCGTGGAGGCTTGCCGGGGGCGGCCCGGCAGCCGGTTACTTTCTTTTGCTTCGCCAAAAGAAAGTAACCAAAGAAAAGGCGACCGCAGATGC
>NZ_JBRIIQ010000068.1:0-22420 GCF_052976905.1 Glaciimonas sp. GG7
AGCTTCTCTAAGCGCCCGGTTCATCGAGCACGAATCGATCAGTTCCGGCGAAATCGGCCTTGTCCAGCACATGCGCGACGGCGGCAAGATTGCCAAGGCTGGTCAAGAGGTCCGCATGATCGCTATCGCTCGTGAATATGCCGCTGTGGCAGGAATCACCGGCGGGCAAACAGATGAAGCGATCGATGCAACGACAACTTGCTTTATGTCGTGGCTCAAGAGTCGAGGCGGTGGCGGCAATCAGTAACGTAGCACGATCTTGTCCAGCGTGAAGGCGTTCTTTGAGTCGTATGGTGAGTCTCGCTTATCCGATATGAAAGATACGTCTGGGCGCATCACATGCAACCGGGCCGGATTTCGCCAGACCGCTGACGGAGTGCAGGAGTACTTTGTATTGACCGAAGCGTATAAGCGGAACGTGTGCGTGGGGTTCGATATGAAGACTGTTGATAAGGTTTTAATTGAGGCCGGATGGCTCGAACCAGATGGGCTAGTAAGAGCAGCGCAAAGCAAGCGATTGCCGGAATTGGGAAAAACTTGCTACTACGTTTTCACCTCCAAAATGTGGGAGGGCTAACCAAATGGAGCGATGTATTCAAGAATAATTATCAGGATATGCAAAAATTCGTGGTTCCAGCGGTTCCACTGGTTCCGCGAGTCGGAGAGCAAATTCTGGCGCTGTTCTCGCTGGAACCAAAGTACAAAAGTACTAAAAAACGTTTTGGTTCCACTGGTCCCAATATCTACTTGCAGGAACTAGTGGAACAAAATTATGGGCGTCGAAGGGGCGCATATGCAACAACATGTAATCAATATCCGGATTGAGTCTACGACCAAATTAGTAGCTGAGATGGCGAAATGGGCTGATGCCTGTGCCAGATATGCCACCAACCTTGTGTGGACTTCAAAAGCTCATTCCCATATCTGATAAGCACTGGAACGAATGTGATCTTACAGATGAAAACTGGAATTTGCTTGATACGATATTGTGCTACCTGCCAAAAATATCAAAAAATATTGTAGAAAAGGCTGAGATGGCGTTCGCGTAACTGACTTATAGGGAATCGCTGCGCGACATCGAAATCAATTTGCGTGCACAAGCCCATCGGCTGTATCACATGGGCTTTCGATGTTCGACCATTTCTCGCAATACATTGGCCAACGCGAATGCCACGCGTCCCTGGCAAATCTACGCCGATCTTGCGCGGCATTTGATTGCGATGGCGCGCCCTCAGTATGCCAACGAACCATTTGGGGTGGAGCTGGACGCGACGGTCTACGCGTTCGACGCCAAAACGATCGATCTGTGTTTGTCAGTGTATCCGTGGGCATTGTTTCGATCCGCCAAAGTGGTAGTCAAATTGTACACACCGCTCAGCACAATTCAGCACTCTGATTTGATATTTTATGTTAGCGCAAACAAAAAATTAAATAATGACAGCTATGACACTGTCCTGCTGGCTCGTTCGCTTTGGCAGAAAAAAATGCTCGCAGGTCATTCTTGAATATTGAAATAAATTTCTAAATCCGAAAAAATGATCAGTAGTTCACATCTATTTAATAATCATCATATTTCCATCGAGATTGATTATTTCTATCATCTTATAGTTCGCTTCGAATTTACTGCTATTCAATTTATTAATCAGGTGCAACTAAGTCAGCCAATTCGGATGCCAATAGATATCGATTCAATCGTCATAGGCTGTCGATAGCGTCATTGATAGTTGGGTTTTTGACCTTCGGAATTCGATTCCTTATCAGACGATTACTATTAAATTTTCAGATCGGAAGTTGAACGGTTTCATTGACTTTGGTCGGAGTTGCTCTTGTAGCTAACTACTGATTAGGTGATGGTCCTGCTTACACGTATGCCTTAAGTTCAGTATTTATAGGGGTGACTGGTACTTACTTTAGCAAGTCACTAAAAGAATAAAATATGTTTGGATAGTATTAAAAACTAAGGTTATTGCACTTTATAAGCATCGTTAATTTAGTTTTCGTTGATGTCGAATGACCTTCGTAATGAAAGAATAATCAGAGCAGAAAAGCTGCGATAAAGTCGCGATGTTTGGATGCCAGATTTGACAATGAAGTTGGAGACTTTGCCTCCGCTTACGGACGATCATGGATATTTTTATGGTGATGTTTTATGTTGTTGAAAAATGAGCAGTGACACAATGGAGTTACGTATTTTATGGGGAGAGCAAGTCGGTGCAGCACTTTCGATTGAACGTGAACGCGTCTATGCGGTGGGCTGTGGAAACGAAAATGACATTGTGTTATCTGGACAAGGTGTTTTGCCACAGCATTTTCATATTCAATTAATTGATACAGGATTTTCGGTCTCTTTCCTGCCTATAGATGGCAAGCCACCTAAGCAAAAAGAACCACGTATCTTGCGACATGGCGATGTATTGGGTATAGGAAGTGTCGGTTTGACGGTGGATGCAGTTTCAGCGCCGTGGCCTACACCAGAAGAAAGCTTGAAGGCGCTGGAACTATCTTCGCCTAAAGATGCGAAAAAATGGTTGGCGCGGCCATCTTGCATAAATCGAAAACGCTTGCTGTTGGTCTTTTTGATCGTTGTTGGAGTGGGAAGTTATTTTGGTATTAAGACGCTCTTAATTGATTCTAATATTCAAGCTCCTATTTCAGGCGAGGATTCTGGGAAGTTATTACAAAATATTAAAGCGATTATTGCTGAACATGGTTATGTCGATCGTATAGAAATTAGCTCGACAAAAGGAAAAGTGGTGTTGCGAGGGTATTTGCCGGGAAATCAGCAATTGCGCACATTTGAGCGTGCGTTAGCACCTTGGAACGATCGGATTGAAGTGCATCTATATTCAGAAACTATAGTGCTGAATATGGCAAAAAAATTCTTACTCATAGAGGATGGTGCATTAAAAACTGAAATTGACTACTTGGGGCGCGCCAGAATCTATGGCATGACTATGAACTATAAAAATTTTGAACGAGTGACGCAGGGGCTAAAGAAAAATGTACCAGCATTACGAGATGTGAAATTTTCCTTGGTTTCAATCGACGAAATGCAGGCATGGATTAAAGAGTGGTCAGTTAAGGAAGATGCTGATTTTTTAAAAGTATCCGAGCAGCTTGATGGTAATTTCATGATTACAGGTAGAGCCACTGCAAAGCAGCGAGCAAGATTGATTTTATGGTTTGAAAAAAAATCTGAGTTACTTCATCGCATTATTCCATTGCAATTCAACCTTGATGAGTTGCCTGAAATTAAAGAGAAGCCATTGAAAATCCGGGCCGCTATCACCGGCACTGTGCCGTATGTGTTGCTGGAGTCTGGAGAGAGAATTTTTGTAGCGGGTGAAGTAAATGGAAAGGTTTTGAAGTCACTGACGCCGAAGGGTGCAGTGTTTGTCCCAATATTAGAGTAACGATTTTATTTAAAGGTTTGAAATACATGAGCTCGACATCATTCAACAGTGTTCAAGAAACTATAGGCGTTGCTGCTGCTACTGCTGATGCTGATTTTATGAAAAAATTAAAAGAATTTGGTGACAAAAAAGATGTTTCTACGCAAGAGTTATTAGCGTTTCAGGTGGAAATGCAAAAGTGGAGTTTGTTTACTTCCACAGCGGGTACGGTACAGCAAAAATATGGTGATGTGGTTCAGGACATCCTTAAGAAAATGGGCTGATTTAGTGTGGATAAGCATAGCCAGGAAATCTTTAAAAAAACACTTAGCGAAAACTATTCAGGTCTTTTGCATTTTGTATCAAAGAAGATCGGTGATAAAGGCGCAGCGGAAGACACTTTGCAAGAAGGATTATTAAGTGCATTCCAAGCCTTACCGCAATTTCGGGGAGAGTCTAGTTTGAAGACATGGATCTTCGGTATTTTACAAAATAAAATCCGTGATCATTACTACCAGCAAGGACGTCACAAGGCCGTGATAGATGCTTCCAATGATGTCGACGAAAGTATCGAAACATCGATAGCGCTTGGAACTACGTTGAGCGCGCAAGAGCAATTCGCTGAATTGGAAAAATTGACGCGATTAGATGATTTTCTTCAGCTGTTACCTGATGAGATGCAGCATGCAATCTATGAAATAGGTGTGGAGGGAAAGAGTTACGAAGAAGTTTCCCAAGCCACAGGAATTCCTATGGGAACCCTTGCAAGCCGGGTTTCACGCGCAAGACAACAGTTGAAGCAGGCACTGGAAGAGTAAGAAAATGATGCATGTAACAGAGGATGAAAACGCTAATCATAATTGTATAACTGATGACCAGTTAGAAGCACTTTATGCGCGAGGTTGCCAACTGTATCGGCATGGCATGTGTCAAGAAGCAGAAAATGTATTTCTGTATATTTTGATATTTCAACCAACCGTTAAACGCTATCTTAAGGCATTGGGCTTGGTCAGGATGGATCGTCGAAAATATGCTGCGGCATTACTACCATTAACGACGGCGGTCCTGCAGGATCCAGATCCGACAATGATGTTTTTATTAGGCGAATGTTTGGTGAAAATTGGTGAAAAAGAGAAGGCTATAGAAATACTCAGTAAAACGGAAGCACTCGCCAAAGCGGCGGGTGATGTGAAAACTGCGAAAAATGCAGCTGCATGGCTGAAAATTTGTAGCATGACTTGAATGGGACTAAAGGTTGACTATGTTTGAATATATTCGCTTCCAGACGGCAATAAAAACCGTATTGGCGCATATTGGTTTTAAGGATGTACCGGGACCGTCTTCTAATAAATATGTCCTAAAAATTAACGAAGAAATTGATATAACTTTTATTGTTGATATGGAGGATGAAGTCATGACCATGTTGGCATGGGTGGCTGACTTTCCAGATATTCAGAACGAGGTTTTAGTTATGCATTTGTTGCGAAGAAATATGCTACATCAACGCTTGCCGATCATCTCCATTGGTCCATTAAATGAAAAAATTATGTTGAAGTGCGCGGTTGATTTAAGCCGCGATGGTGATTATTTTGTGAATTCTGCCTTCGATCGGATGGTGCATATAACGAGGGAAGAAAAGAAAAAAATTCGGTCGTTGATGGCGCAAGAGATTAAGAACGAATTACATTTTTCACATAGGAATGACATTCAATGAGTGCATTACATCAACTAGCTTTAGTTCAGTCATTTGACAACGAATTAAAGAGTCCATTAACGATGGCTGAGATGATTGCTGATGCCCGGCTGATTGCACCGGACCGTCATGTAGTACAAAATTTTGAGTCTGTACTGGCAAGCGAAAACCGTCAGTTTTCATTTGCACAATATGCGTCTTCTGACGATGCTACATCGTATATTTCGGATGCTTTTAAAGAGCATCCAGTAACGCCCATACCGGAAGAATTATCAGCGAGCGGAATGTTGGCATTCAATAAAAAATTAGAAATCACTATGGTTAGTTATCAAATTGGCGGACATTTTATTACGAAGTCGGCGAATCATATCGATCAACTCGTGCGGATTCAGTAATGGCTTTGATTGTTAATGTTTTAAAAAAAATACTTTTTTCTTGCCTTTTTATCTTTTTGACAGGTTGTGGTAATTCTTCAGTGGAAATAGCCGGTGGATTATCGAAACTTGAAGTACGCAATATCGCATCAGCCTTAAGTGCGGTTGGTATCGTTGTCAACGTTAGTGAAAATCGGGATGGTGAATCCACTATATTTGTAGATAAAGCAGATGAGAAAGAGAGTCGTAGTTTGCTACACGATCAGGGTTTACCGCGCAAACGATACGATAACCTTGGCGACGTTTTCAAAAAAGATGGATTGTTCTCGTCGCCATTGGAAGAGCGTGCTCGTTATGTCCATGCGCTGGGACAGCAATTGGAGGAGTCCATCTCAAACATTGATGGTGTGATGTACGTGACTGTTCATCCTGTTTTACCAAAGAGAGCATCATTGATTGAGGAGGAGACGCCTGCTTCTGCTGGTGTACTAATAAAGTATGACAATTTGGTTGAGTTTGATCGAATAGTGCCTGAAATACGGCAATTTGTAGCACGTTCGATACCCAATCTTGAGATAGATAGAGTGTCAGTGGTAGTGATTCCGACGTCCAGATCGACGCTCATAAACAATACCGAAAATAGGCTAATGAATGATGTGCCACAGCGTGCTCTTCCCTTGTTCGTAATATTGTTGTTGGCATTTATCGTGTGTGCTGCACTGTCAGTTTTTGTCTGGTGGTATTTACGTACCAGACGTACGTTGAAACCTAGCGATAGTATTGAAAATTAAAATGTGTGACTGATAATGTATTTCAACGAAAAAAATATCGATGGTGATTCGTGGCGAAATTATTCTCAGACTGCACTTGCGCTAGCGAAATTTCGCGCGTTACCAAGTCAATGGATGCACGTTAGCTGGCGTGATAAATTTGTCGATAATTCTACATTAGCGAGAATGTTGTTTGAAGGTCGACATGGACACAAGGCATTATCCCGTCATGTTCTACACGAGCTTAATCTGACTGCGGAAGATACTTTTGATGGAACTTTACCTGCGTTGACTATTGCCATGACTTACTCAATTTCTGAGCTTGAGCGGATCGCCCTATTTATCGGAATGATACTTAGCGCAGACACTGTCAGGCAGGCTTTGAGTCAAGAGTCTGTGGCGGCGTGGCGGGAATGTCTGGGCGACTCTTTACATACATTTTTATGTCGTCAAGCGCCGTTACTGGCAGGTAGAAAGTTTTTTTATACGCCATATAAATTAAAGCCAGATGAATATTTAGCTGCCGCCTCCGAGTCTGGATACAACCTGTTGCGTAAGGCATGCCTGGGTGTTCCTGAAGTAATTTCCCAGCGATTTTTATTAAAACTGCCGCGGGTTCCCTTGGTTCAAATATCGTCTGTCCCCGAGGCAGTTCAACAATTTTCTCAGTATGAGGTTTGGCCGTGGATTCAACGCATCACCGTAATGAAGGAAACAATCGAGTTGACCCAGCATCTGGTGCGACCGACTTCATGCGCATAGACCCAACAGCGCGGATATTACGTGTCAAAGATCTTGGCGTGCGCTACGACGCTGAAGCAATATTGTTTGAAGCGCAGGAAGAGGCGCATAAAATTTTGGAACATGCCCGACAGGAGCGCGAAGCCGAGTGCCGAGCTGGGTATGCGGAAGGTCTTGCAAAGGCGCAGGGTGAACAAGCTCGTGAAATGGCGAAGTTGGCGCAAGCCCATGTATTGGTACTTAAGTCGACAGAACGTGAGCTGATGCGCTTATCGCTTGCAATTGCAGAAACGTTGATAGGTGATATCCCGCGCGGTGAACAGGTCAGTCGATTGGTTCATCAGGCGTTAGCGCAATTGATTGACGAGAAGGGTGGGGTGACGGTGTATGTTCACCCTGCACATATGGAGGAAGTTACTGCACGTCTTGCTGACTTGTATGGCATGGTTTCTCCGATGCCAATTGTGATGTCGGATAGTAAGCTTGATCAAGACGCTTGCAGGATTATAACGGCAAGCGGCAATGTTGAGGGTAGTTTGACGCATCAATTGGCGGCTGTGGCTGAGGCATTCGAACAGAGTCGGACATGATTCAGACAAACTATTTTGCAGGTGAAAAATACCATAATCTTTTGAGAAGTATTCCCCTATTCAAGGTTAAAGGGAAAGTCGAACGAATAGCCGGTGTTATTTTACGTGCCAAGGTGCCCTATGCACGTATTGGTGATCTATGCCTGCTACGCTGTCCTGATCATGGATGGGAGCGCTACGCTGAAGTTGTTGGATTGGAACCCGGTATCGCGTTGTTGTCGCCGATGGGCGAGATGGATGGTATTTCATTCAATACCGAAGTAATTATGACCGGGCGTCCCTATCAGATTGCAGTGGGAGATCAATTGATGGGATGCATATTGGACGGCTACGGCAATCCTGGCACCGGCAGTTTAAAACTACCAACTTATTTACCTCTGAACGTTTCTGTCAATGCGGCTGCGCCGAATCCCATGACGCGAAAAATTATTCACACACCGATGTCGGTGGGCGTGAGAGCAATTGATGGTTTATTGACGTGCGCTGAAGGTCAGCGTACGGGAATATTTGCGGCCGCAGGGGTTGGTAAAACATCCTTGCTATCGATGCTAATCAAAGGATCGACTCCAGACGTTTACGTGATTGCCCTGATCGGCGAGCGCGGGCGCGAAGTACGTGAATTTATCGAACGTGATTTAGGTCCAGAAGACTTAAAAAAAACAGTCGTGGTAGTAGCAACCTCGGATCGTCCTGCATCGGAACGCCTGAAAGCCGGCTTGGTGGCGACTACGGTTGCGGAGTATTTCCGCGATCAGGGGAAGCGTGTCTTACTGGTAGTCGATTCGATCACGCGGCTGGCACGCGCCCAACGCGAGATTGGGCTTGCCATTGGTGAGGCACCAACCCGGCAAGGTTTCCCGCCGTCAGTATTCTCTTTATTACCAAGGGTTTTCGAGCGCGCTGGCATGAATGATAAAGGCTCTATTACTGCTTTTTATACAGTGCTAGTTGAGGGTGACGATATGACCGAGCCGGTAGCTGATGAAGTGCGATCCTTGCTCGATGGTCATATCATTTTGTCGCGAGAATTAGCATCCGAAAACCACTATCCGGCGATTGATGTACTGGCCAGTGTTAGCCGGGTGATGAATAACGTGGTAACACCGGAGCACCGTCGTTTAGCCGCGCGTATGCGCCAGTTGCTTGCCAAGCATAAAGAGATCGAATTATTAGTGCGCTTGGGAGAGTATCAGGCAGGTAATGATGCAGAGGGAGACGAAGCGGTCAAAAAAATTGACAATATTAAGAACTTTTTACAGCAACCTTTGGATAGCATCCTGTCATTCGAAAAAATCATAAAGGGGTTGCAAACATGTCTGGCATAAAATTTCACGCACTTGCTAAGGAGATTCTAAAAATACGCCAGTTGAAACTTCGTAAGGCCGAGCGAGAGTGGGCACGTTGCTGTCGGATTGAGAGCAAACAACAGGAACTCTACGCTGAAGCTGATGCAGTTTGGAACGAAAAAAATGTGTCTTTTCAAGACGATAAACGAAGACTTTTTGATCAACTTAGCGAAAAACGGGTTGGCATAATAGATATTGCCAATGTCAGAAGACAAGAAGGCCAATTGCACCAGAACCTAACTGAATTAGCGCATAAGCGCACGACCGCAGAAAATGAGCATGCCCAGGCCGCCAATGTATTGGCAAAGGCTAATGATGTAAAAACTGAGGCAGTACGGCGGGAAGAGAAATTTAAAATACTGGTGGCGCAAAGTAGCCGACCGGCGAAACTTGAACAAGAACGTATCGATGTGAAGAAATTTGAACGCCCTTTTTTGCATCGGCGTGATTAATCGCATAACGCCTATATACGTATAAGAGAAAATAGTAATGACGGATTTAATTCGCGCGTCTTCAGGCTCGTATCAATCAACTGACACCAGTCGTACCAAGCCGGTTTCATCATGCTCAAAATCAGCGGATACGACCAATGCAGAACGGTTTAGACGGTATTTTTGTGATGAGCAAGATAAGCTTAAAAAAGACTGTTTATTCAAAAAAAACGGTGTTGATCTTACTGAAGAAAATTATGGTGTGGAGATATCGAAGTGCTCTTATTCGCCTTCTAATGATCCGACGAGTATTGATTTTTCCGAGCTATTTGATGGTTCTATAGATGGCTCTGATGTATGGGCAGGCGATGCGATTTCACACACGAAATTGCAATTTAATTCTATGACGAGCTCTAGTGTGATAGCCGATCCTATTCAGATTCAAACACCAGCTTTGGCCGGACATGCGAGTTTGCAGGGATTGTCGGGAATGGGAACGCTTTTGAGTGAATTTGAAACAGCGGCAGCGGCAGCTTTATCTGGTAATAACCAAACTGTGCGCGAAGTTAAGGTAGTTATTAATTCTTCAGCCTTGGGGGCGACTCTGGCTAATATTGTTAGCACTCCTCAGTATGTACAAATATCCGTATTATCCGCTTCGGCTAACACCCTCTCATGGTTGCATAAGCAGCAGAAAACAATGTCTTCCGAGTTGGGAATACGATTGGGACGCGATGTGAAATTTATGGTGAAGGACGATGAGGCGATAGGGAATGATGATGTTTTCTGATGTGACCATAGCGGGGAAAACAGAGAGTTGGAAGCCAGTTCAGTTGAAGAAAATCATGGCATCTGATGCTGATATGTTCAATACGCTATATCGTATTTGTACCGGTGATATTTTTATTTCCGACGAGCGTTGGGGATTCAGCATGGGTCCTGGTAGTGCGATTATCGATACGGAGTCGCCTTATCTTTTACGGGCATCTGGAGAGTGGCTGGGTTATCCATTTGAAATATTATTTCCCAAATGGTTATTTCGACATACCCTGAACACCGAACTTGGGCAGACCGAAGGTTTGTCAGTAGTACCTGATATTTTTGAGGCCGTATCTCACAACATTGTTGGTTTGTGGCTTTCAGATTTACCTTTTCAGGATCAATTAAAAATTGATAAAGTCGACTTCCAATCTTTATCGCACATCACTTCAGAACTTACTCAGTTACGCCTCATATTACGAAAAAATGCGTACGATCCAATGATGGCGATCCGTGCTGAAGTGAGTGTTGCACTGCATGAAAATATTTTGCGAGAAATTGTCCGGCAATGGGGGCATCTATTACATTATCGAGAAAATTCTATATTGGAATCCGTCAGACTCCCGTTGTGCCTGGATATCGGATCGGTACAATTTGGACTTGGCACGCTACACAGTTTATCCGTCGGCGATACGGTCTTCTTTGACCAACATCCCAGTCTTGAAAATATGCTGGGCATCATTATTACCATTTTTGGAAAGAACGTTCTTCACGCAGATATTGATTTTGGCGGAAGTATGACAATGAGAGATATGGACAATCAGGAAACGCAAAATTTTGATCGGAAGACATTATTAAATAACTTAAATGATGAGTCTTCTTTAGAGGATTTGGAATTGTTTAATGCATATGAAGATGATGAGTTGTCGAGTGAAATCGACGCTGAAAGTGATATGCCACAGGAAAATATACAGTCATCACCCGTACTAGCCGATGTACCACTTACCTTGCACTTCGATATAGGTCAGCGAAATATGACCCTATCGGAAATCGCTGCACTGACGCCGGGTGTTGTAGTTCAAATCGACCGGGCGCTTCCTAAGTTGGTTAACATTACGCTTAACGACCAATTGATCGGGCGCGGTGAACTGGTGCAGATAGAAGATCGTATCGGCGTGCAAATTACAGAATTTTTGGGCGGTGGTTAATGGAGCAATTTACACCACTGACTCTCGCGTTTTCTCTTGCGTTATTCAGTTTGGTGCCATTTATCGTTGTAATGACCACCTCCTTTCTGAAGATCGCGGTGGTCTCGATGTTGCTCAGAAATGCATTGGGCGTGCAGCAAATTCCACCTAACATCGTCCTCTATGGCATCGCATTAATTCTTTCCGTCTACGTCATGGGGCCGATTTTTTTGCATATGTACGAGGTCCTGAGACAAACGCCGGAAGCAATGACTTCGCTTGAGTTGTTTATTGAAACCATCCTGCGTGCAGCAGAGCCTCTTCGTAATTTTCTGGTCAGCAATACGCACCCATCACAAACCGAATTTTTTCTCTCAGCAATTAAAAAAATATGGCCGCCTGAACTTGTCGCCTCAGCGACTGGTTCGGACTTTTTAATATTGATACCATCATTTCTTGTCACCGAATTGACCGAAGCATTTGAAATTGGATTTTTGCTTTATATCCCATTTGTCATCATCGACCTAATTGTACAAAGTATTTTGCTTGCGCTCGGGATGATGATGCTATCGCCGATGACGGTTTCTTTGCCGCTTAAATTATTGTTGTTCATTATGGCCGAGGGCTGGGCGCGGATGTATTCCGGGCTAGTGCTTTCTTACGCGCACGGAGGGGGGTAATGAATCCGGATGATTTCCTACAAATTACTAACTCATCGTTGGTATTGATGCTGCAACTCGTGGTTCCTCTTGTTGCATTGATTGCCTTGATTGGTATTGTAATTTCTCTGTTGCAAGCAGCAACTCAGATTCAGGATCAGACCCTCGCTTTCTTCGTTAAGTTATGTGTGACGTTTGGTATGTTGATGGCTATGGGGAGCTGGATGGGTAGCCGTTTACTTGGGTTAATGCTGGATATGTTGAATTATTTGCCCCTTATTTAATGGACATCGCCGCACAATTTGGACCGCATTGGAACGGCCTGTCCGCATGGGTTGCCGCATTTCCTCGCGCCATGGTTTTTTTTATGGTGATCCCTGTTTTGCAAAAAGACGTCGTGCCAGGTCTGTTGCGCGCGTGCGTGATTGGTGCGATTTGTTTGCCGCTGATTCCGTTAATGGCAATTTCACAATTATCATTAGAGGGCAGCATTGCAGCGCCAACCATTGCTGTGATTTTTAAAGAAATTGTTATCGGGTTAATGCTGGGATTACCAATCGCATGGATATTCTCCGCCATCGAAAGTGCAGGTATGTTGATCGATACCCAAAGTGGATCGCAGGTTGCCAGCGTCATCAATCCGATGACCTCAAGTGAAAGCGCGATCCTTGGTACTTTTATGCCATGGTTTTTTTTGGCATTTTTTGTATTAGCTGGTGGGCTCTCTCTATTGATAGATGTTTTGTACCATAGTTATTTGTTGTGGCCGATCGATTCTGTATGGCCGGTGTTTACGGGTGTCGGGCTCGGCTGGTGGCTGGATCAATTTTCCCGGTATGCAGGACTCACCTTGTTGCTGGCGGCGCCGGTATTGATCTGTACATTTTTTATCGATATAGGTTTTGGATTTTTAGGTAAGTTTTCTCCGAAGATGCAGCTTTTTATTTTGGCAATGCCGTTAAAAAATATCGTTGCGATTTTGTTGATGTTGTTTTATTTGAGCGCATTAATGGGGCGTTTTGATGGATTTTTACGCACGATGAAGGTCAATGCTTTGGGAGCCCTCGGGGTATTGCAGTGAGCGAAAAAACCGAAAAACCCACCCCTCGGAAATTAAGAGATGCGAAAAAAGAAGGACAGGTTACACGTAGCGAAATACTCACCAACACCGTAGTGTTCTCCGTTCTGTTGACGTTACTTTTTTTCGGCGGTGCATGGATGGCGGAGTATTTGGTGGGTATTCTTAGCGCGGCGACCAGTGTTATGAATTTGCCGTTCGACGTTGCAATACGTGTTCTTGGAAAAGCGTTATTCATGACATTCTGGTTGATAGTAGGTGCTTTTTTATTGCTCTCTATATTAACTTCAATATTTATTCAGTTAGTACAAATAGGACCATCTTTTTCTGCAAAACTGGTCACTCCTAGTCTTAAAAAGCTAAACGTAAAAAGTAATATCGGAGAGATATTTTCGGCCAATACATTGGCTGAAATTGTACGTATGGTGATTAGTGCATGCATACTTTTTTTAGTGGTTTGGACAGTTGTAAAAGGTAATTTGAGTTTAGTACTGAGTTTGTTGTGGGGAGGTGTTCCAGATATCGTCACTGTCACTAGTAAATTGCTTTTTCAAATTGTATTGATGATATTTTTTATTTTTGCGATTCTGGCGATTCTGGATTGGTTCTGGCAGCATCATCGCACTATCAAAAAATTGATGATGAAGCGTGAAGAGGTTAAGAAAGACCATAAAGAAGATCAAGGTGATCCTGAAATGAAAAATCGTCGGACGGATCTTTTCAAAGATATTTTGTTCGGTACAGACAATGTTGTGAAACAGTCGACCGTAGTAGTAAAAAATCCGACGCATTTTGCAGTGGCATTATTTTACGATCCTAATATTACGCCCTTACCGGTCGTGGTTGCTAAGGGAAAAGATAGTGCGGCGATGGCGATTCTCTTGGTTGCGGAACGCGAAAAAGTACCAATCATTCAGCATATTCCAGTGGCAAGAGCGCTTTACCACACGGTAGATACCGACACTTATATTCCGATGGAGTTGATTAAGCAGGTTGCCGCCATTATTGCAGTGGCACAGCAACTTAAACAGATGAATTCGAGCGAGGTGGTCCGGATGGATTTGGATGACGATGATGCCGATCATGTGCAGTAACCGATTAGTTCGGACGATAAATCGAGAAGTACAGCCATAAAATCAGAAGGGGAAATTAATAATGTACAGAGTTAATGCAGGCCGTACCAACTGGCAAAATTATTTTTCACAACTTGGTTTTGGGGATGGGAAGTTCGACGATGAGGGTTTTCTCGAACTCATGATCGATGGGCGCTATCAGGTGCTGTGTTTTATCGATAACGCACAACTAACTTTGACTACACGGATTGGTTTGCTTTCTGCGGAGCCTGAGCAATACGACTATTTGTTATCGCAAGTTCTACAGCAGGCGACACAAAGTGCATATGAGAGAAAAGAAGTTCCTGTCCTTGATAGTGATATGAGAACTCTTTTGTTACAGCGCTCTTTTGATAAAGAGACACCGATCGATTTATTTCAGACGTTTTTTTTTGAGTTTCTCAACGTTGCGGATGTTTGGCGAGATTGGTTCAAACTCACCTCACGCGCGCAAGGTCGTCTGTCCATACGAATGTAAGCTGGAATGATCAAAATTATTTAGCAGTGTTACTTATCCTGACTAGATATTTTTTGTGTGGAGGTTTGATAAGTTCTTTGTGGGAATGACTCTCTCTAAGTTGTCATACTGAATTTTGAGGCTACGTGTTCGCCAGTTCAATGATTTTTTACGTAACACAACGGAAATGATGCAATGAAAGTTTCGAAAAAAAAGACAGCTATTTTATGGCTTGCGATGTTTGTAATGATTGCTCCGGCTTTGGCCAACAATGTACCTCTTACCCCTCTTCGGGCCAGCAATACGCTACCGGCTTCTATATTGCGCGATAACACTTTACCGGCTCCTATCTGGGGCGGCAGTTCTCTGCCGGCTCCTATTCGAGGCGGTAATCTGCTATCACCAAGTGTCGCACCCTGGCCGGAGGAGCCGTATTCCTATGTGGGAACGCGTACGCCCATTCGTCAAGTTTTACAAGATTTTGCACTTAGTTTCGGTATGCAGACGAGTATCGATCCATCAGTAAAGGGCGATCTGAATGGCGAAGTAATGGCCAGTAATCCATCCAAATTTCTTGATCGATTGAGCGGGCTATATAGCATTGACTGGTACGTTAATCATGGCGTCTTGACGGTTACCCAGCAAAGTCAGCGGGAACGCAAAGTCATTAGTGTGCCGCGCGAGGCGTTGGGGCACATGAAGGCTGTATTGTCGAGTATGGGTGTCCATGATGCGCGCTTCGGCTGGGGTGAGCTACCTGGACAATCTGTTATTGCCGTGTTCGGACCGCCAGCATATGTGGATGCAGTAGCAAACACAATTGGCTTACTTACCTCAGACTCTCTAAAGCAGACAATCGGTGTATTCAAGTTGAAATATGCGAGCGTACAGGACCGCGTCATTGCCTACCGTAATAAAGAAATTGTGGTGCCAGGTATTGCTCAACTGTTGCAGCAAATGGCCGGTCGCGTGGCTACCACTCAAGGTAAAGAGGGGGAGGCGGATAGGGAACCGATACCTGCACCATCATGGGGTGCTTTACAAAATATCATGGTTGCTGCGGATGTCAGAACCAATTCAGTCATCGTGGGGGCATCTTCAGAGATGCTACCGATGTATCAAAAAATGATAGAACAATTAGATCATGCCGCGCCACTGATTCAGATTGAAGCCACGATCATTGATGTCGACTCAAGCGATATCGACCAGTTGGGTGTTGATTGGAGTATGTCTGTCAACGGTGTAAGTGCAGGGGTCAACAACACAGGTGAGTCCAGCCCTATGGATATTGCGGGGGTATTAGCTAACAAGGCAACCTCTGCCATGATCAGTACAGTGCTGCCGGGTGGTACGAATATGTTGGCGCGCATTTATGCATTGCAAAAAGAAGGGCGGGCGCAAGTTGTATCTAAGCCCTCTATTTTAGGTACTGATAACACCTTAGCGATGTTTGATCTGAACGAGACCTATCACATCCTCAATCGAGGTGATCGAGCGGTAGAAACCCTGCCGGTCACTACTGGCCTGTCACTCAGAGTAACGCCGCGCGTAGTCCATGGTATTGGCGAGAAAACTTCCAGAGTCGCGCTCCAA
This sequence comes from Glaciimonas sp. GG7, assembly GCF_052976905.1. Taxonomy (NCBI): domain Bacteria; kingdom Pseudomonadati; phylum Pseudomonadota; class Betaproteobacteria; order Burkholderiales; family Oxalobacteraceae; genus Glaciimonas; species Glaciimonas sp. GG7. The sequence continues at coordinate 16,183 of NZ_JBRIIQ010000068.1, forward strand.
CTGGATATTGAAGATGGTCATTTTTCCAAGATGGATAAAGTTGAGAATCTGCCTGTTGTGAAACGCAGCACTATCAGTACTCAGGCGGTGATCGGCGATGGCGAAAGCCTATTAATCGCGGGCCATCGTTTAAACGAAACGCAAACCACTATGAGCAAGGTACCGTTACTGGGCAGCTTGCCGTGGATCGGGGGCTTGTTTCGTCATACCAGTGAAAAGCAAGTCAACCGCACGCGGTATTTTCTAATTACGCCCACTGTCGTGCCTGAAGGTGTGTTGCATCAGGCCACGTCGGATGCATTAAGCGTGCTACCAGCGCAATCGAAGCAGCTTAATTCTTCGCCTACATTGCTGGATGTATCGGATGCCGGTGCGAGTGAGTGAAACGCCACTTTAAGGTGAACCCATGTTGAATATAGCTTCTGCTGCTTCTGCTGTATCACGATCCTCGCATACCGATCCTGTTAATAGTGTGCGACCAACATCGCCATTAGGGAGAGGAGAGGGTGGTATTAGACCCAACGCCGCTAGTGGGCCTAAGAGTGTTCAAAAATTTACGACGATGGCGCGTAATGCTGCCCTGAAACGTGGGGTGGGTCTGTTAATGCGTGCGCCGCAGTGTCGCGCTCAACGTATGCAGTTAGTGGCAATGGCCAAGAGAGTTGTTTCTTCCAGAGGCAGTGCTCTCGATTCAGCACGGAAGGAAACCGATAACCCGACTGAGCAGATGCTGGTATTGGAAATTGCCAGTAGTGAAATGTCATCCGATGGGGGTGAGAATGATTTCATGCAACAGATACGGGCCGCGCAGCAAGCCATCGATGAAGAGCATGCAACCCAGATTCGGGCGGAGCTAAATGCCTTTGAGGCATCGTGGAGCTTCGGTAAAACTGATGCTGAGGCGGCTAATTTTCGTGCGGGCTATAGTTCTCTGGTCGCGCTGGCGCTTGCTGGGGATTCGCTGGCCGGATCGATTGATGAAATTCTCAAACGTTTTAAAAAGAATTTACGGCAAGCGTTGACCTTATTGCTGCAAGTGGCTGGAGAGGAACTTGATACCCAATGGGCTTCTTGCGAGCCGGAGTATTTGCATCTCTTGCGCGGGATACTTTATGACGCTGCCAGTTTCGCCATGGTGTTGGATCAGTGGGAAAAATTCTTCGAGTTGCTACGGAAGAAAAATGCCTTGGTCAGAGATCAAGTTGAGGATGACGAAGATACAGTCAAGATAACGCGTGAATTAGTAAAAATAGGTCGCGAAAAATGGGTTGTTCCGCTGAAATTTTCTAGTATGGCGGATCGTTATATGCGCCCCAGTACGCACTGGCGCTTGTATTTTTTGGGGCGCGTACATCAAACACTACGTAAGTTTCCTGATAGATTATTTTTTGATGATGTGTCGCGTGACAGAACTTTATCCGCGATTCAGGAAGCCGTTGATGGCGAGGCAGAAAAAGAACCTTTGTAACAGCGTACCGTATCGATTTTTTAGGGTAATACAGTGAATTTACAGCAAGCCATTGCAGATTTTTGCCACGTCAGATCGCTCGACTACGCACCCGGAGAATGGGAGCAGGAGCCGTTAATCATTACCATCACTCTTGATTCACAACACGAACTTGTATTGGAGCTTTCCAACGATGAGTTGCTAGTGTTGTTGCTCTTGCCGGAGTGCTATCCCAATGAGCAGCGCATGGCTAGTTTGTTAGCGATGGTCCATTATCGCGAAGGTTGGCCAGTCACGATTATGGCGGGATTAACCGATCAGGATATGCGCCTGCTGCTGCTGATCAGGCTACCTGTGCAAGACATTGATGGCAGCGATATCGAGACTGCTGTTACGACGTTACAACAAGTTGAACAACGCTGGATGTCACAGCGTACCGCCCCTCTATTATTAAGCGATTTGTAAAATGCAAGCTTTTCTAACCTCACTGCGAGGATTTCCTCGTCCTAAGATATTGCAGGCTGATGCTGCCTTGTTAGGTCTCGTCATCGCGATTCTGGCGATGATGATTTTGCCGATGCCGACGATATTGATCGACGTACTTATCGGACTTAATTTGTCGATCACGGTGGTCCTTTTGGTTGTGGCGCTGCAAATCAATACGCCATTAAAGTTGTCTTCGTTCCCAACGCTGCTGCTGCTATCGACTTTATTTCGACTTGCTTTGTCGATTTCCACTACGCGTTTGATCTTGTTGCAGGGGGATGCCGGATCGGTGATTCGTACCTTTGGTGATTTCGTGGTTGGCGGAAATATGATTGTCGGGTTAATCGTATTTTTAATTTTGACCCTAGTGCAATTTATCGTCATCACAAAAGGTGCGGAGCGGGTGGCCGAAGTTGGTGCCCGATTCTCTCTTGATGGTATGCCAGGTAAGCAAATGTCGATTGACGGTGATGTGCGGGCAGGATCAGTAACGAAAGAGGACGCCAAGGAGCGACGCGGGAAAATTGAAATTGAAAGTAAGTTTTATGGCGCGATGGATGGTGCTATGAAATTTGTCAAAGGTGATGCGATTGCCGGACTCATTATCGTCGCCATCAATTTACTTGGCGGAGTTGGTGTTGCAGTACTTCAGCGAGGAATGGACTTCTCTACCGCGATTCAGAACTATTCTATTTTGACGATCGGGGACGGCCTGGTCAGCCAAATTCCTGCATTGTTGACATCGATAGCAGCGGGTTTGATCGTGACCCGCGTGGCGCAGGATGGAGATAAACCAACTAATATTGGGCAAGATATCGTTTTTCAATTATTTACTGAATCTAAGCCCCTGATATTCGGCGGTTTAGTCATGTCTGGCATAGCCTTCTTACCGGGCATGCCGATGGTCACCTTTATGATACTGGCCAGTAGTCTAATATTGCTAGGTGTATGGCGCTTAATCAGCGAGCACAAAAAAGCGAAAGATAGTAAAGACGAAGTGGGAACTGACGGGGTGCGCTTACAAAATGAGGATGGTACAAGTACTGGATATGATGATGCCAAAGGGCAAGTGTTTTCTGTCCCATTAGTTATCAGCCTCGCTCCCAGCTTGCGTGATCACCACACTTTGGCGGCGCTCAGTCGTGCCGTTACCAAGACCAAAAATGCAAAAAGTTTTGAGTTGGGAATTCCGTTTCCTGACATCTTGTTGCGCATTGATGAAACCTTGCCATCCCACAGTTGTGCTATGCATTTGAACGAAGTGCCGGTCGCCTCGTGGCGGATACCGCCGGGGTGTGTGCTAGCCCAATACGTCGATATACCTTTGCCTGAAAGGGATCATGATGGTGAGTTTGATGACGTGATTCCAGATGCTTTCCCTGAGTCGATCTGGGTTGAGGCTCGTCATGCCGAACTATTGCGCAGTGCCGGTAGCAAAGTCTTGGACGAGCTGGCGTTTTTCTCCACCTACATTGGCGTGTTGTTAGAGCGTAATGCAGCCGATTTATTTGGATTACAAGAAACCTGTTCATTATTAACCTCGCTTGAAACAACTTGCCCTGATTTAATTAAAGAATGCGATCGCATTATGCCCAAGACTCGCGTTGCCGAAGTCTTGCAGCGGTTGTTGGCAGAGGGGATCTCCGTGCGTAATCTGAAACGGATACTGGAAACCTTGATCCGTTGGGGCGGCAAGGAAAAAGATCCTTTGGTACTTACCGAATATGCCAGAGTTGAGATGAAGCGGCAGATTGTGCATAAATGTAGTGGTACCAGCAAAGTACTGACGGTGTATCTCTTATCGCATTCTCTGGAAGAAACTTTGCGTGCTGCAGTACGTCAGACCTCATCAGGAAGTTATGCCGTGCTAGAGCCTAATCAAACTAAACAATTATTAGAAGCCGTGAAGACGGCCGTTGGCGATCTGCGTGGGCGACGCGTGCTCCCTGTTCTGTTGACGCAAATGGATATCCGTCGTTATCTACGCAAATTAATTGAAGCAGCCTATCCCGAGCTGGCAGTGATCGCGCATCAAGAGTTAACGCAAGATATTGAATTGATGACTGTTGGGGAAATCGATATTGCACTCTCTTAAGTGCAGTTTAGCGAATCTTGGTGGAGCACACCTTTGTGCAAGAAAATTAAATTAACTTGATCCTGGAAACGGTAGTTGGACCTGCTTTAGTGTGGGTTTTTCTGGCTTTCTAGTTAGGTACGACGACGCGGCATACGGCATTCTGGAAGAAAGAGCACTGACGCCAGATAGTTGGAGAAAGTAATAGTGAAACATCGTTTTGAGCGGCATCAGCACTATTGTATTTTTATGTGTATTCGCTTGTTTTAAGATTACAGAGGCATTCACTTGTTCTGTTGGTGTTCATTGGCTTGCTGTGAAGCGAAAAGATTCAGCCCAAAATAAATTTACTATATACGGAAAAAAATAGATCCTTTTCTTACTATAGAAAAGTCCTGCCCTACGTCAGGGCTTTTCACTTCCTTACACAATAAATTTTGAAAGCGATGGACTAATATGATTGATTCTACGTACACGCCGTTGTTGACTACATCCAATGTCATGGTCACAAATCCAGATCAGACCGCTGCTGATATACACATTGAAGCCAATCAAGAACAGATGTCATCGCAGCCGAATTCATTAGCAAAGCAGTGCGAAGAAACTTTGCAGCTAATGTTGGTTTCCGCGCTGCACTCTGAGACGCCAGAAGCTCTTGAAATACGTGAACATTTAGAGGCGCTTTTGGAGCTGGCAGAAAAATTATTATCTGATGCGCACGAACAAGCGCCATCCAATGAGACTCTGGATCGTATGGCAGATATTGAAGAGTCTTTGAAACTAAAGACCGCTTTGTTACAAAGTCATCTGATTTATGGCGTAGTTTCTGGGCAGGACGGACTGACCCGCATCGCAGCCGTATCGAATACCTCTCCATCAGCAGATATGATGGATGCCGATGGTTTAATCAAAGACATTGAAAATTTTATCCAGGGCTTATCACCACAGACGATCCTCGCGCACCATAAAGACGGCATGATTAAAGAAATGTTCGAAATTCTGGCTAGCGGGTTGGGGCCGATGGACGAGACGGAGGTAGCTGATCTTATTAGCGAGATGCGAAAAATCCTTGAGAATGAAACGCCGAAGATGATTACAGCTGATTTACAGCTCATTCTTGATAAGAAAAATAGCGTAATCAAAGATAGATCTGAAATTTTTGCAGACCAGTTAAAGCAGATGCATGAGCGTTTCATTAGAGACATGCTGGAGGTGCCTGAGGTGCCTGAGGTGCCTGAGGGTGTTACGCCAACGATTGTTTTCTTCTATTTTATGATGATGATCAATAAAAAAATGAACGGTATCCAAGAAGTGAACGGATTACTAGCGCCTAGGTTGGGACAGTTCGCCGATGAGCAGTCGATGTCCCAAGCTCTGGCCCGAGCGCTAGAGGGAAAAGATGCTGGCGATGAGATAGATTATTCGGAATTGATTTCAGTGCATAAGTACTCTCCTTTGCGTAAGCCGGGCGATCCAGAGGATCTCAAGATGACGCTGAAGGAGATGATGGATGCCTCGAAAAACCGTGATCCAAATTTTCCAAAATTGCCGAATTCGAACTCCTTTAAGGATGCACTGATATTTAAGGAAGATTTGAAGATTCGCACTGGCATGAGTAGTAGTGATTTTAACCATAACGAGGATATGATCAATTTACAAAAACTTCGTCAGGATATGAATCTGTTTCAAAGTGATGCCGCTAGCGTACAAAAGGAAGTGGCAGATGTTCGACGTAAAATCCTTGGCTAAGTTGCGCTTTTATTATTAATAATGATAACTTGTCTGGTGTACTGCTTCGCAAGCAATGATGTATTGAAGTACCTACTCTCGGACATTACACTGGGCCTCAAAATTAACATCACACCAGAACGCAAAAAGTATGGCAACCACTCCTCCCATTGATACTGCTGCCGTAGATGCCTGGCTGGCTTCGATCAGTCAGGTTCTTGCGCATTCATCGCCCTCTGATAGTTCAACGCGTATGGCGCGATCTAAAGGGGGGGGCGGTGATGATGCTGTCTCCGGTATAGCCTTATCCCAATCCGTTTTGCCTCCTGGCTTAAGACATGTTGATGAGAAAGAATATCTCGCTATTTTCGATGAACTGCCGCCAGGTTTTCGTGCGTTGCGACGATACCTGTTACAGATATAAGGGGATGGCAGGGTAATAGGTAAGCGTATCGATTCGTGCTTGTCCGTGGTACTCGGCATAGAACTACTGAGTCGGAGAC
>NZ_JBRIIQ010000069.1:0-22249 GCF_052976905.1 Glaciimonas sp. GG7
GCGTTTGCATCTCGATATCAGCGACGCAGAAATGGCCGAGCGCCAGATTGCACGGGCCGCTGTGACAGAGGCTACGCCACCGGCGATGAAGGGCGGTTATCAACAACTGTATATCGACCGTGTATTGCAGGCCGATGAAGGTTGCGATTTCGACTTTCTGGTTGGTTGCCGCGGTTCTGCTGTGCCTAAGCATTCACACTAGGACGTGCAGAGATATAAAGTTTGTGAAGCACACTAATCCCGTTCGGACTGAGTAGGCACGCAGTGCCGTATCGAAGAATTGCTGAAGCATGCAACTACTTCGATACGCCCTGTCGGGCTACTCAGTACGAACGGGTTTTTTGAACTCAAGGGTCAACACCCCCGAACAAGATCGGATTCATCATGTTACTAGTTCAATTTAAACAGCCCGATAACAGCCGCCGCATCGGCGTGCTGGAAAACGATCATCAGCAGATTCGTCTGATCGATGGCTACGCTACAACCTATGCCTTGGCCCAGGCAGCGATTGCCCAAAAAACGTCTCTGAAAGAATTGGCGACGCTGGCACTCAGTGCAACATCGGAGGATTACGCAACCGTCGCAGCCGAAGGGCGGTTACTTGCCCCCTTGGATCACGCCGACGATGCGCATTGCTTCGTCACCGGTACTGGTTTGACGCATCTGGGCAGCGCCGACGGTCGCGATGCGATGCATAAAAAAGTCAGCGATGTAGAGACCCTGACCGACAGCATGAAGATGTTCAAGATGGGCCTTGAAAACGGCAAACCGGCGGCAGGAAAATTAGGCGTGCAGCCGGAATGGTTTTACAAGGGCGACGGTTCCATCGTGCGCGCTAACGGACAAGCGCTGACCATGCCGGATTTTGCGCTGGATGGCGGGGAAGAGCCCGAATGCGCCGGGCTGTACATCATCGGCGAGAATGGCGCGCCGTATCGTCTTGGCTTTGCGATTGGGAATGAGTTTTCGGACCACGTCACCGAGCGTCAGAATTACTTATACCTGGCCCATTCCAAGTTGCGTCAGTGCTCGATTGGCCCGGCGTTGCTGCTGGGAGAGTTGCCAGCGCATGTGGAGGGGATGTCCCGCATTCGCGATAGCGCCGGTGCGGTACGCTGGGAAAAACCGTTTCTGAGCGGTGAAGATAATATGTCGCACACCATCGCCAATCTGGAATATCACCACTTCAAATATCCCCTGTTTTGCCGCCCGGGTGACGTACACGTGCACTTTTATGGCACGGCGACACTGAGTTGCGTGGATGGGATTATAGTGGCTGAGGGCGAAACTTTTGAAATCGATGTGGCTGCATTTGGTCCACCATTGCGCAATGTCCTTGCCGTGCAAAAGCTGGCGCAGCCGGTGATTCATCAGCTTTGATGTATTTGAATATTTAAAAAGCTGCGCATAGCGGCGAAGGAAATCATGAGCATTACAGGTCAGGCGCTGATTGGCGCCAATAGCATTACCGGCGACGGCGCAGCATTTTCGGCATTTAATCCGACGCTTGGCGCAGACATTGCGCCCGTTTTTCATACCGTCAACAACGTACAAATAGATCAGGCTTGCCGCCTCGCGCAGCAGGCCTTTGACGCTTATCGCGCAACCGATCCGGAAACACGCGCACGCTTTCTGGAAACCATCGCGCAAAAAATACTCGATCTGGGCGAACCCCTGATCGCCCGTGCAATGGCCGAAAGCGGCTTACCGCAAGCGCGTCTGGAAGGTGAGCGTGGTCGCACGGTTGGACAATTAAAACTGTTTGCTGAAGTCCTGCGCGAAGGTTCCTGGATGGATGCGCGCATCGATCCGGCTATGCCAGAGCGCAAGCCGTTGCCGCGTGTCGATCTGCGTCTGCGCATGATTGCACTGGGACCGGTTGCCGTATTTGGCGCGAGTAATTTTCCGCTGGCGTTTTCAGTTGCCGGTGGCGATACCGCCTCTGCCCTGGCTGCAGGTTGTCCGGTTGTGGTCAAGGCGCATCCGGCCCATCCCGGTACCTCCGAGCTGGTTGGCCGCGCCATTCAACAGGCAGTCGCAGAGTGCAATTTACCGGAAGGCGTCTTTTCTTTACTCACTGGTATTGGTAATGACCTCGGCATAGCGCTGGTGCGTCATCCGGCGATCAGTGCGGTCGGCTTTACCGGCTCGCGTCAAGGCGGTCTGGCGTTGATGGCGGCCGCTGCTGCACGTGTGCAACCGATTCCTGTCTATGCAGAAATGAGCAGTATCAATCCTGTGTTCATGCTGCCGCACGCATTGGCGGCCCGTACTGAGACGCTGGCGACCGATTTTGTTGGCTCGCTGGTGCTGGGTGCAGGGCAGTTTTGTACTAATCCGGGCATCGTCGTTGGTTTAGCGGGTGCGGATTTTGAGCGCTTCACTGCGCTTGCGACGACTCAACTGGCACAGCGCACAGCGACGACGATGTTGAGTGCTGGTATCCACGGCGCATACCAAAAAGGCGTTGGCCGTCTGGCCGCGAATCCCGCTGTGCAGCAATTGGGGCAGGGCGTAGGCGTGGATGGCGCATGCAAAGCCGTTCCAGTGTTGTTCGCTGCCAGCGCCGCCGATTTTCTGGCCGACGCGCACTTGTCGGAAGAAATTTTCGGCCCGGCATCGCTGTTAATTACTTGCACCGATCACGCGCAAATGCAGCAGGTTGCAGAGCATCTGGAAGGTCAATTGACTGCCACGCTGCAAATGGATGAGGGCGACTACGATGCCGTGCGCGGCTTGTTGCCGATACTGGAGCGCAAAGTCGGTCGAATTCTCGCCAATGGCTTTCCTACCGGTGTCGAAGTATCGTATTCGATGGTGCACGGCGGACCGTTTCCATCAACTTCCGACGGTCGCAGCACCTCCGTCGGTAGCGCTGCGATATTAAGATTTTTGCGGCCGGTGTCGTATCAGGATTTGCCGCAGCAACTGTTGCCTGCGGCGATTTTGGATACGAATCCGTTGGGGATTTGGCAGCGGGTGAATGGGCAGTTGGTGAGATAACAATTTGGTAACGTCACTTCTGTGACGTTACCAAATCAAGTATTTAGCCTGCAACAGATTCAGAACGCAATAATCACAACCGATCCTGCAACGATCAGCGATCCGCCAATGGCGATGGGCCACGTCAGCGCCTCACCCGCAAATAGCAATCCCAACACAATGGCAAAAGCCACGCTCAGTTTGTCGACAGGGGCGACTTTTGACACCGGACCGATCTGTAGCGCGTGGTAATAGCACAGCCAGGAAAGTCCCGTGGCGATGGCAGACAATGCCAGAAACAGCCAATTAGATGCGCCAATGAGCGCCGGTTTTTGCCATTCTTCGCGCCAGGTAACGATAGCGGCAATCACGCACAGAATAATGACGGTACGAATAAACGTCGCAAAATTCGAATTGATCCCGACCACACCAAACTTGCCAAAGATCGCCGTCAGCCCTGCAAAAAATGCCGAGCCAAGGGCATATATTTCCCAGCCGGAGCGCAGATTCATTATTGACTCTCCCTGATGTCGTTCTGTTGCGCGATGGATGCGTATTTTTTACATGACGGCCTGGCAAGGCTGCATGCATTTTTCTTTAGGCTGGACGCACTTCCAATGGACGGATACGCCCTTTGATTTGCGGCAGAAGATTAGCCTCGGCCATGCGCAGATCATATTCGGACTGCAGATTGACCCAAAACCGCGCTTCCATATTGAAGTAGACCCCAAGTCGCATAGCGGTATCAATGGTGATGGGACGATGTTTGTTGACGATCTCGCTGATCCGGCTCGTTGGTACATCGATATCCCCGGCCAAACGCGTATTCGTGATGCCCATCGGCTTGAGGAACTCTTCCATTAAGATTTCCCCCGGGTGAATTTCTTCCAATTTCTTAGTCATTTTTTGCTCCTGTTTTCTAGTGATAGTCCACAATTTCTACCTCATATACACCGTCATCATCCCAGCGAAAACAAACACGCCATTGCTCGTTGATGCGGATACTGCATCGGCCTTTTCGGTCTCCGTGTAGCAGTTCCAGACGATTCCCCGGCGGCACTTTCAGCGTCTCAAGGAGTGTGGCTGCATGCAGCATAAGTAGCTTACGTCTGGCGACTCTTTCGATATTTTTGAAGCGTCCTACGGCGTAGCTGTTAAACAGCAGCTCTGTTTCTTTGCATGAAAATGAACGGATCATATTTGATGAATAGTGTAGTCTGAGAAATGGATTCCGTCAAACAGAATCCCTGAGAGGGAATATGTTGTGATGGTAACTCAGGTTTTTCCTCGGGAATATATGCAAACATCTTAACTTCGCCTGGGACATATCCAGAGATGGTGTGAGAGTCTTGTGTAGTGCAAAGCCACCGAGATGCCAAGCGTGAGTGGATATTTAATCAGCCGTTCCGGTCGTTTTTCTTCGTCGATATTGTGATGCATCAACGATTACCGCGCCACGCAGGATGCGTGGCTTGTCATCATCCGGCCTTACACCTTGAGCTTCGATAGACGTCAATCAATCGATGACAAGTCACAGTGGTGCGGATCGAAATCTTCTCCGATCCATTCTTGTATTTCGCCATGTAAGGGTCTTTAGTCCGATTTCTTTGGTACCAAATTTTAAGATTTTAATGAAGCGATTGAACGATTTTCATAACTCTGCGCCCATCTGAATCGGGTAATCTTTTATACATCCTCGTAAGTTCAAGCATTGTTATTAACCGGCATCAAAATTCTGCTTTCTCTTCCTGATCATGCAACCTTACTTAAGTAATACGGTTTGATTGTTTTTAATTGTTGTGTCTTCACGATTCTTGTCGTGAGTCTATGTGTAGAAATGATGGAAAATTAAAGTTGGATGTGAATTATCACTTTTATATATTATTATTTATTAAGTAAAAATTAAATTAAATATATCTATATTATGAGTAAATTAGGCATTAATTCAGAGCTGATATTCCATAGGTTAAATGGAGCTGTTGAAAACTATAATTTATATACGATGATTAAAACAAAAAGTTGTCCTGATTCTTATTATGGAAATTGTTTGTTATTAAGTGACTCGCCAAATATTAAAGATCTTATTTCACTTGAAATTGATTTCCAATCCTTAATTGGAGGGTTGCCAGAGATTAGTCATAAATTTTTTATATGGCCTTTAAATTCTGATGAGGTATTTAACCCGTCGGAATTTATTAAGTATGGGTACGAGTATAGTGAAAATATAGTTTTATCAGTATGTGCGCATGATCTTATTAATCTGAAGAAGATTAATAATGTTGATATTCATATTTTTTCTTCGGAGAAAGATTGGAAAAATTGGGAAGAGATGTTAATCAGAGATAACGAAAATTATTTTCCGGAAAATGAATATCACCAGTATTTGGCATACCAGCGACGAATCTACCAATCGTTAACTGATGCCAATCGAGGAAGTATGTGGGGCGGTTATTTGAATGGGAAGCAAGTTGCAAGTTTAGGTCTGTTTTTTGATGGGAATATTGGGCGATTTCAATCAGTTGTGACAGATCCTTTGCATCGTAATAAAGGAATTTGTAAAGCGATGGTTCGATATGTATCTCTACAAGGACTTTCTCGGGTAGATCGACTTATTATGGTCGCAGATAAAAGTCAGCATGCTTTACTTCTTTATAAATCGCTTGGTTTTAAAGAGATTGAAAGATATGGAAGCATGCTTTGGTTATCGAATAAAAGTTAGTGGCTCTGAATTTATTTTTATAATTATTTTTGCCATTATTCAGTACTCTGTTTGTATATAAATAAGTAAAAAATGATGGATGTTAAATATTTTAAGTAAGGCTGCATAATTGTTTAGACCAGGCACCCCGACGCAGACAGTACGACTGTACGGCCAAGCGGGGTAACGATGTATAAACGATTATGCGTCTTACTTATTCCATATGCTTTGCGGTGCGAGTGTAAGACCGAAATACAGTGAGCCAACCATTCACTTTCCACCTTATTCATATCGACACTATCTATTCCACCATCGCCTTACCGCCATTATTCACCGCCACATCCCCCGGCAACTCAGCCCGATCCCATCCCCCGCCCAGTGCAGCAATCAACAGCACACTCGCCGCCATACGCCGATTCAAAATACTCAGCGCCGTATTTTCAGCGCTTAGCGCCGTCGCTTGCACGGTCGCTACGCTGGTGTAGTTGACCAGACCGGCTTTGTATTGATTGAGGATCAGGGTCACTGCCAGACGCGCCGATTGCACGGTGTCGTCTTGGACTTTTGCTTCTTCTTCCAAGATCCGTAGCGCGGCCAGATTGTCTTCGACTTCCTGAAAGCTGGTCAGCACTGCTTGTTTATAAGCGGCCACCGTGCCGTCGTAGGCGGCGATGGCCTGATTGGTTTGGGCTTTGCGGGCACCGCCGTCGAAAATGGTTTGTGCCAGCGCAGGACCGAGCGACCAGACGCGACTTGGCAGGGTGAGCAAGTTGGCGATGTTGTTGCTCTCAAAGCCGCCCGATGCCGCTAGCGTTAATGCGGGGAAATATGCCGCCTTGGCGACGCCGATCTGGGCATTAGCTGCTGCGGCTAAGCGTTCTGCCGCGCTGATATCGGGACGTCGTTCCAGCAGCGCCGAAGGGATGCCGGTTGGAATGACCGGGACCACCGCCGCCAGTGGCGCAGGGGCGATGGAAAACGTGGAGGCTGCCTGACCCACTAGGAGGGCAATGGCATGCTCGGTTTGCGCCCGTTGTACGCCTAGATCAATGAGTTGGGCTTGTGCTGACTTAAATTGGGTTTGCGCTTGAATCACATCGGATTGCGCGACGATGCCAGCTGTGTATTGATTTTTAGTCAGTTGAAAGGATTTTTGATACGCGGCGACGGTGTCGGTGAGCAAGTTTTTTTGCTCGTCCAGTATCCGTAACATCCAATAGTCCTGCACCAATGCCGATTGCGCACTGAGTCGTGCGGCTTGCAAGTCGGCGGCGCTGGCCTGTGCGCTGGCTTGATTCGATTCGACTGTGCGTCGCACGCGGCCCCACAGATCGGGCTCCCAACTGGCGTTGAGTCCTAGCGAACTGGTGGTGGTCGCAGTGCCGCCGCTAGTGCTGTTGGCGCTGGTTGCGGTACTGCCGCTGCGAGAGCTGGTGCCGGATCGGGTCAGGCCGGCACTCGCGCCCACTGTGGGGAAATAGGCGGCGCGGGCAGACTGGACCAAGGCGGCGGCCTGGCGGTATTTTGCTTCGGCCTGGGCCAGATTCTGGTTGGAGATGTCGATCTGATGAATCAGTGAATTGAGTAAGGCATCGTTATAGATTTCCCACCAATGGTCGCTTAGGGCGATGGCTTCGTGGTCGCATGGTTCGGCGACTTTCCAGTCTTTCGATTCCTTGAAAGCGCTTGGTGCGTCAATCACGGGGCGCACGTAATCCGGCCCGACTGCGCAGGCGCTTAACAAGCTGACGAATGCTGCCGATATCAATACTTTGCTGTGTTTCATGTCAATTCCATTTAAATATTTACTTCTTCTGCGTCGTCAGGATAGCCACCATGACGGTTGAATTTTGCTTTCCACCACAGACTAAAACGGTCCAGATACAGATACACCACCGGCGTTGTATACAGCGTCAGCAGTTGGCTCACGATCAATCCGCCGACAATCGAAATCCCCAGCGGCGTGCGCAATTCAGCGCCATCGCCGCGTCCTAATGCCAGCGGGATTGCACCCAGCAGCGCTGCCATCGTCGTCATTAAAATTGGACGGAAACGCAGCACGCAGGCTTCAAAGATCGCGTCGCGTGAGGACAGTCCGCGGTTGCGTTCGGCGTCGAGCGCGAAGTCGATCATCATGATGGCGTTTTTCTTGACGATACCGATGAGCAAAATGACGCCGATCAAGGCAATCAGGCTGAAGTCGGTTTTGGTCAGCAGCAGCGCCAACAACGCGCCCACGCCAGCCGAAGGCAGAGTCGATAGGATAGTCAGCGGATGAATATAGCTTTCATACAAAATCCCCAGCACGATATACACCGCCAGTAAGGCCGTTAAGATCAGCATCGGCTGGCTGGCCAGCGAGGATTGAAAGACGTTGGCAGTCCCGGCGAAAGTACCGTGCACGGAGGTCGGTACGCCGAGCCTGCTCATGGCGTTGTTGATCGCCAGCGTGGCCTCAGACAACGATCCGCCCGGTGGCAGATTGAACGAAATGGTAGAGGCAATAAACTGGTTTTGATGATTCACCGATAAGGCCGTGCTAGTCGCCTCAAAGTGCGCAAACGAGGACAACGGAATTTGCGCTTCGACGGCGGTGGAGAGCGTTTGGGCCAGCGATGAATTGGAGGCTAGCTGGCCGTTCGCGGTCAGTGCCGGTGGCGTGCCGAGGGCGGACGTGGTGGGCGAGAGATTGGCATTTTTCGGGGTAATACTGACATAGGTTTTATTGAGGATTTCAGGACTTTGCCAGTATTCCGGAGCGGCTTCCATGACGACGTGATATTGATTCATGCCGCTATAAATGGTGGATATCTGGCGCTGCCCAAACAAATCGTTGAGTGAAGAGTCGATCAATTGCGGAGTCACGCCGCTGCGGATGGCGGTCTCGCGGTCGATCACCAACGAGGTCTGCAAGCCTTTATCATTCTGGTCGGTATTGACGTCGGTCAGTTCCGGCAGGGCGTCTAGCGCGGCGCGGATTTTGGGTTCCCATAGACGTAGTTGAGTGAGGTCGTCCGATTGCAAGGTGTACTGATATTGCGCATCGCTGGAACGTCCGCCGACGCGGATATCCTGCACCGATTGCAAATATAGGTTAGCACCGGGGACGTGGCTGAGTTTACCGCGTAGACGGGCAATGACCAGATCGGCGGAGAGTGTGCGCACCGAGAGCGGCTTGAGAGTAATAAACATCATTCCGCTATTACGTCGGCTGCCACCGGTGAAGGCGATGACATTTTCGACATCTGGATCTTGTTTGACGATCGCCACAAAGGTATTCAATTTAGTCTGCATGGCCTGAAACGAAATCGCCTGATCGCCCTGAATCCCACCGATTAAGCGACCGGTATCTTGCTGCGGGAAAAAGCCCTTGGGAATAATTTTATATAGATGAATGTTGAGCGCGATAGTGGCGATCAGGATCAATATCATCAGCGGCGCAAAGCGCAAGGCCCAGGTTAGCGAACGTTTGTAGCCGTTGAGCATGCCATCGAAAATCTTTTCGGTAGCATTAAAAAAGCGTCCTTGTTTGCGCTGCGGTTCGTGCTTCAACAGCCGTGCGCACATCATCGGCGTGGTGGTCAGCGAGACCACCAGCGAGACTAAAATCGCCGCCGACAACGTCACGGCAAACTCGCGGAACAAGCGCCCGACGATGCCGCCCATGAGCAAAATCGGAATGAAGACGGCGATGAGTGAAATACTCATCGACAGCACGGTAAAGCCGACTTCACGCACCCCTTTGATGGCCGCGTCGTAGGGTTTCATGCCTCGTTCGACATGGCGCGAGACGTTTTCGAGCACCACAATCGCATCATCGACCACAAAGCCGGTGGCAATGGTCAGCGCCATCAGGGACAGATTGTCGAGGCTGTAGCCGAACAAATACATGATGCCAAACGTCCCGATGAGCGAGATCGGCACGGCCACCGTCGGGATCAGCGCGGCGCGTGCATTGCGCAGAAATATGAACACCACCATGATCACCAGCGCAATCGACATCAAGAGCGTGTGCTCGGTGTCGCGCAGCGAGGCGCGGATGGTCGGGGTGCGGTCTACCGCGACGTTGAGATTGATGGCGGCGGGGATCGAGGCCTGTAATTGCGGTAGCAGGGCGCGCACATTATCGACCGTCTGAATAATATTGGCACCCGGTTGCCGACTCAGAATCACCAGCACTGCCGGTTTGCCGTTAGCCGAACCGGCGTTGCGCAAGTCGGCCACCGAATCGACGACGGTGGCCACATCCTGGACGCGGATCGGTGCACCGTTGCGATAAGAAACCACCAGCGGCATGTATTCGGCGGCGGTTTTGGCTTGATCGTTGGCATAAATTTGCCAGTTTTTATCGCCGTCTTCGAGTAGCCCTTTGGGGCGATTGGCGTTGGTGGCGGCGACCGCCGTGCGCACGTCCGCGCTACCGATGCCGTATTTATTTAGTGCCGTCGGATTGAGTTCTATCCGTACTGCCGGTTGCGAGCTGCCGCCAACATTGACGCTGCCGATACCTTCAACTTGCGAGAGCTTCTGCGCCAGTATGGTGTCGGCGGCGTCATACATCTGACCCTGCGTCATGCTGTCGGAGGTCAACGACAAAATCATCACCGGCGCGTCAGCCGGATTGACTTTGCGATAGGTCGGGCTGCTCGGCATGCCGCTGGGTAACAGATTGCGGGCGGCATTGAGCGCCGCCTGCACATCACGGGCCGCGCCGTTGATATCGCGGCTCAGATCGAATTGCAGTGTGATGCGAGAGGAGTTGAGCGAGCTTGAAGAGGTCATCTCCGTGACCCCCGCAATCGAACCGAGTGCGCGTTCCAGCGGGGTGGCGACGGTGGCCGCCATGGTCTCGGGACTGGCACCGGGCAAGGATGCCGAAATCGAAATCGTTGGGAAATCGACTTGCGGCAAGGGCGACACCGGCAATAGTTGAAACGCCACCAGACCGGCTAAGGCCACGCCGATCGTCAGCAAGGTGGTGGCGATCGGACGCTGGATAAAGGGAAGCGAAATATTCATAGGATCATTCGCTGAGATTAAGGCCGCACTGGTTCGGTACTGATGCCATCGTCATCCTGATCGGTGCTGCCAAAACGCGCTTTGAAACGGCGCGACAGACGATCGAAAGCCAGATAGATCACCGGCGTGGTGAACAGCGTCAATACCTGCGACACCAGCAAACCGCCCACCATCGTGATACCGAGTGGTTGCCGTAACTCAGAGCCAACGCCGCTGCCGAGCATCAACGGTAACGCGCCCAGCAACGCCGCCATGGTGGTCATCAAAATGGGCCGGAAGCGTAGCAAACAGGCTTGATAAATCGCCTCACGCGGGGCTAAGCCTTCGTTGCGTTCTGCGTCGAGCGCAAAGTCGATCATCATGATCGCGTTCTTTTTGACGATACCAATGAGCAAGATGATGCCGATGATGCCGATGATGCCCAGATCGTTGCCCGAAATCATCAGCGACAACAATGCGCCCACGCCTGCGGAGGGTAGTGTGGAGAGGATCGTGATCGGATGGATATAGCTCTCATACAGCACGCCAAGGACGATATACATCGTGATAATGGCGGCCAGAATCAGCCACAGCGTATTACTCAAAGAGGCTTGAAAGGCTAGCGCTGCGCCCTGAAAACGGGTCTGGATGCTGATCGGCAAGCCGATTTCCTGCTCGGCGGCGCGGATCGCATCCACGGCTGCGCCGAGGGACGCGCCGGGGGCAAGGTTGAACGAAATCGTCGTGGCAGGAAATTGCCCGATATGGTTGATCACTAGCGGGGAAGTGCGCTCAGTGACTGTTGCGATGCTGGAGAGCGGGACCTGTTTGCCGCTGGCGGCGACGAGGAAAATACTATCGAGCGCAGCCGGGCCTTTTTGAAATTCGGGCTGAACTTCCATGACTACGCGGTATTGATTCGATTGAGTATAAATCGTCGAAATCAGGCGTTGGCCGAAGGCGTTATAGAGCGCATTGTCAATCGCGGCAGTGGTCAGGCCTAAGCGTGAGGCGGCGTTGCGGTCGATCTGAATATAGGCTTGCAAGCCCAGGTCCTGCTGGTTGCTGGCAACGTCGGCCAGATCAGGCAATTGTTGTAGTTTGGCGATCAGTTTTGGCACCCATTGGGTGAGTTCTTTACCATCGGCGTCTTCAACGCTGAATTGGTATTGGGTGCGGCTAACGCTGTCTTCGATGGTCAGGTCTTGCACCGGTTGCATATAAAGCGTGATGCCGGGGACCTCACGCGCTAAGACCGGTTGCAAGCGCCGGATGACGTCGGTGGCGCTCACCGAGCGGCTCTCGTGCGGTTTGAGATTGATCAGAATGCGGCCGCTGTTGAGCGTGGTATTGATGCCGTCAACGCCGATGAAGGAGGACAAACTCTCGACCGCAGGGTCTTGCAAAACGACTTTGGCAAGCGCTTGCTGGCGTTCTGACATAGCGCCAAAAGAGGTCGATTGGGTGGCCTCTGAAATGCCTTGAATGACGCCCGTATCCTGAATCGGAAAGAAGCCTTTGGGGATGAAAACATACAAAATCACGGTTAATGCCAGCGTGCCGAAGGCGACGACTAAGGTGGCGCTTTGATGTTCCAGCACCCATTCCAGCGCTTTGCCGTAACGGGCAATGATGTTGTCAAAAAAAGCCCCGCTTTTGCGATAGAACCAGCTTTGTTTGGCTTCTGGCGTGTGGCGCAATAACTTGGCGCACATCATCGGCGTGAGCGTCAGCGAAATGAAGGCTGAAATCAGGATGGCGACGGCTAAGGTAATCGCAAACTCTCGAAACAGACGGCCAACCACATCGCCCATAAACAGCAAGGGAATCAGCACGGCGATGAGGGAAAACGTCAGCGAAATAATCGTGAAGCCGATTTGCTCGGCGCCTTTTAAGGCGGCTTGCAATGGCTTCATGCCTTGCTCGATATAGCGTGAAATATTCTCGATCATCACAATCGCGTCATCGACCACAAAGCCGGTGGCTATGGTGAGCGACATCAGGGTCAGATTGTTGATCGAGAATCCGGCTAAATACATCACCCCGAAAGTGCCGACCAGTGAGAGCGGCACGGCCACGCCGGGGATGATGGTGGCGGGGACGTTGCGCAAAAAGATAAAGATCACCATCACGACCAGTACCACGGCCAGCATTAATTCAAATTCAACGTCGCGCACCGAGGCGCGGATGGTGGTGGTGCGGTCGGTCAGAATCTTGACGTCAATTGCGCCGGGCAGCGTGTCTTGCAGACTGGGCAGGATTTTTTTGATGCTATCGACCACGCCGATCACGTTGGCACCCGGCTGGCGCTGGATGTTGAGGATCACGGCGGGGGCATTGTTGGCCCATGCTGCAAGACGAATATTTTCCGCATCATCGACCACATTGCCGATATCGGAGACTCGAATTGGTGCACCGTTTTTATACGCAATGATCAGGTTGCGGTATTCGTCGGCGTTTTTGAGCTGATCGTTGGCGTCGATGGTCGAGGCTCGCGTGGGGCCGTCGAAACTGCCCTTGGCCTGATTCACGTTGGCGTTGCCGATGGCGGTGCGGATATCGTCCAGATTCAGGCCTAGTGCGGCGACTGCACGCGGATTGAGTTGCATCCGTACTGCAGGCCGTTGACCGCCGGACAGGCTGACTAAACCGACCCCGGGAACTTGCGAGATTTTTTGCGCTAAGCGGGTGTCGATCAGATCCTGGACTTTGGGTAGCGGCAGCGTTGCAGAGGTAATCGCCAGCGACAGAATCGGGGTATCGGCAGGATTGACTTTGTTATAAATCGGCGGCGTCGGCAGGTCGCTCGGTAGTAAGTTGGTCGCGGCATTGATCGCGGCCTGGACTTCTTGTTCGGCAATATCGAGACTCAGATCGAGACTAAATTGCAGCGTGATGACCGACGCGCCGCCAGAGCTGGTGGACGACATTTGATTGAGCCCCGGCATCTGGCCGAACTGGCGTTCTAAGGGCGCAGTGACCGAGGAGGTCATGACGTCGGGGCTGGCCCCGGGATAGAGCGTGACGACCTGTATGGTCGGATAGTCGACTTCTGGCAGGGCCGAAAGTGGCAGCTGTTTGTAGGCGACGATACCGGCCAAAAAGATCGCCACCATCATTAAGGTGGTGGCGATGGGCCGGAGAATAAACTGACGTGATGGATTCATGCGCTGGTGGCCGTGGTGTTGCGTTGATTGTGCGTGCGTCGTGATTACGGTTGCTGCGTTGGCGCGTGTTTGTGCTTGGTACTGGCGTCGGGGCTGCTGGTGGTGGTACTAGCACCAGCACTAGCGGAGGCCGCAGCATCCTGCTCAGCCGGACGGCGATGGCCGTGTTTCTGCTTGCTGGTCGGGTTTGCCGCATCGCCAATAGCGCCGCCTGCACCACGTTTGACCGGTTCAACTTTCGCCCCTTCGCGTAACTTATCGACGCCATCGACGACGACGACTTCACCGGGCGCTATGCCCTTTTCGATGGTGGTGTTTTGGTCTTCGACGGGACCGGCGCTGATGGGCCGGATGGTGACGGTTTTGTCTGGCTTGACGACATACACAAACAAGCCGTTATTGCCGCGCTGAATGGCGGCGCTGGGGATGACGGTGGCGTTTTTGCGGGTCTCGAGCAGCATCTTGACGTTGACGAACTGGCTTGGGAACAGGGCGTAGTCGGTGTTTGGAAACACCGCTCTGAGCTTGACCGTGCCGGTGGTGCTGTCAACCTGATTGTCGATGGTGACTAAGGTGCCGTCTGCGAGCTTGTTGGCCTGGGCTCGATCCCAAGCTTGGGCGGGTAAGGTTTTGCCGGCCTGAATTTGTTTCATGACGGCAGGAATATTGTCTTCGGGAATGCTAAAAATGGCGGTGATCGGTTGCAATTGGGTAATGATGACTAGCCCGGCAGCATCTGAAGAATGGACGATATTGCCCAAATCGACTTGCCGTAAACCGAGGCGTCCGCTAATCGGTGCGGTCACGCGGGAATAGGTAAGTTGTAGACGGGCATTGTCGAGCGTACCCTGATCGGTTTTGACGGTACCGGCGTATTGCTTAACCAGTGCGGCTTGGGTATCGACCAATTGGCTGGCGATGGAGTCTTGTGCCAGGAGTGTCTGATAGCGTTTTAAATCGATTTGGGCGGCGTTGAACAGCGCGGTGTCGTGGGCAATCTGGCCTTCGGCTTGGGTTACTAATACCTGATAAGGACGCGGATCGAGTTCAGCTAGCAAAGCGCCGCTTTTAACGGTCTGGCCTTCCTGGAAATGGAGCTTCATTAATTGACCATCAACCCGGCTTTTGACGGTGGCGGTGGCTTCGGGAGTCACGCTGCCAAGTCCGGACAAATAGATGCGCACATCGGCAACTTGCGCGCTGGCAACGCCGACTGGCATGGGAGTATCAGGACCGCCGCCGCCATTACGGCGACTACCTTTGTTGGCACCGCCGTTTTGACTGATCCCAGCTTTTTGCGCATCGGCTGGCTGGCTATTGCGACCCCAGTAGAAATACGCCCCTGCGCCTAAAACAACGATCAACAATAACCAGCGCCAGAGATGGGATGACCCGGAGCGCTTATCTTGCGTCGCCTCCGGTGTGGGAGGCAGGGAATGTTGATCGTTCGGTGGTGGAGTCGGGTTCATCGCGGGCCGCAAGTCAGTGTGGGATGTATAAATTGGTGAAGTGTAACGAGTAATGTTTGGCTGCGTAATGATTGATTGAAAGTATTGCAAACTGTTGTAGAGATGACTTGCGCAAACGTTCTATGTCAAAAGCCTCGGCAATACTGCCCGAGGCTTTTGATGTATTTTTAATATCTTAATCGAATGATTAAAAAAAGATTATTTAACCTTTAGGGGCACCCATTTCGCCGTCTTTCATACCGTCATGCCCACCCCAATGACCGCGATGACCACGGTGTTCGTGGCTAAATTTCTGGTCAAGCACTTTCTGCTGTTGCGGGGTCAGGACTGCATAGAATTGCTTCAAGGCCGCTGCCCGCTCAGTCATCATAGCTTCCATTTTTTTCATGCGTTCGATGCGGTGATCCATGCGTTGGGGAGCAGTTTGCTTTGCCCATTCTTCTTTGCTCGGGCGCTGCATTGGCATATCAGAAGATTTTGGCTGCATTTGGCTGATGTAGGTTTTCCATGCGCCTTCTTGTGCCGGGGTGATTTTTAATGCGTCATGCAGTTTGGCCTGGCGCTTTGCCATCTTTTCGGCGAATTTGGTGCGTTGTTCAGGGCCAGGTTGATGCATGGCTTGCGCGACAGGTGCGCCATCCTGTGCCGGGGCCGGGGCATTTTGCGCATAGGCATTCATCCCGATGGCGCTAATTCCCATCACGGCGATAGTGGTTAACAGTTGTTTGCGAAGCTGAAACATGATGAATCCTTTCAATGGAAAATTGAGCAGCACATTTGCATAGAACACTGCATAGGAAACATTAAACCGCAGTCGTGTATCAGCGATCTTTCGTTTTGGCATCGATTTGTAACGCTGTGTATGAGACGGTCCCCGCTTTGTATCGCACTGTATCGAGAGCGTTGCTTGAGATGCAAATATACAAAATTAGCGTCGCCATTGCCGTCATCCGTTGCCATAATCTGGCACATGGATACTACTGCTCAAATATTGGTGGTCGATGACGACCGCGAAATTCGTACTCTGCTGGCGGAGTATCTCGACGCCAACGGTTTGCGCACCTTAACGGCGAACAATGGCGTGGAGATGCGTCGGGTGCTGGCCGAGGCGCGGGTTGATCTGATCGTGCTGGACTTAACTTTGCCGGGCGAGGATGGCCTCACGCTATGCCGGACCCTGCGCGCCCATCCGACTTATTTCAACGTTCCCGTGATTATGCTCACCGCCAGAGGCGAGCCGCTCGATCGCATTCTCGGGCTGGAAATGGGGGCTGACGATTATTTGTCGAAACCGTTTGAGCCGCGTGAATTGTTTGCGCGCATTCGCAGCGTGTTGCGACGTACGCAGGCCTTGCCGCCGAATATGGCGACCTCGGCGGCGCAGCATATTCAGTTTGCCGGTATGACGCTGGACCTGATTGCGCGCCATTTGATCAATCGTGACGGCGTGGTGGTGGCTTTGTCGGGCGCTGAATATCGAATACTCAAGGTCTTTCTGGATCATCCGAATCGGATTTTGAACCGTGATCAATTACTGGAGCTCACGCAAGGCCGCGAAGCCGATCCGTTCGACCGTTCTGTGGATATTCAAATCAGCCGCTTGCGCCAAAAGCTGGGCGACGATGCGCGTACGCCCAGCATTATTAAGACGGTGCGTAATGAGGGCTATGTGTTGGCAACGTCAGTGTCCGTCGATACATGAAGAATTTTTTCGCATCGGTTGCCAATCGGGTATTTCTCATTCTGCTTGCCGGCATATTGGTCGCCGCCGCCACCACGAGTTGGTTGGCGGAGAACGACAGGCGCAACGCTTTTCGTGAGCTTTACGATTTTCGGATTGCCGAGCGGGTCGAGCAAATCGTTCTCTCGCTTGATGAAGCGAGTCCCGATATGCGGCAGGCGGTGCTGGAGGCGAGTGAAAACTTTGGCCTGGAAGCCAGTTTGGCGGCCGATACCGACAATATTGTTTCTGAGAATGGCTCCCTTGCTGAGCTGTTAAAAACCCGACTCGGAAACGCACGTCAAATTGTTGTCTCGCGCCAGCTTGGTTGTAATTTGCGCATTGGCCGAGGACACGGTCTTGAAGGTGAGGCGCAATCGCGTCGCGTCGATGAATGTCAGGTGGTCTATGTCAGTCTGAAAGATGGCGCGTTGCTGAAGTTGAAGTTGCGGATGATGCGCGATCCGGGCCTGCGTGGTCGTCCGCCCGGCTTACCTTTTGTCGCTTTGTCGCCTTATCTGGCGTTGTTTTTGGTATTAATCGGCGTCCTTGCTTTTGTGGTCGCCAAAATGACAGCACGCCCGATCAAGGGACTGGCAGAAGCCGCATCCGCGCTAGGCCGCGATATTGACCGTCCGCCACTGCAAGAAGTCGGACCGACCGAAATCCGTCAGGCTGCCAGTGCGTTCAATGCGATGCAAGCGCGGATCAAACGTCAAATCCAGCATCGCACCCATATGCTGGCAGCCATTACGCATGATCTGCAAACGCCATTAACGCGGTTGCGGCTGCGCCTTGAGAAGGTCAGCGATGCCGCGTTGCGGCAGAAATTGATTGAAGATTTAGCGGTCATGCAAGACATGGTGCGCGAGGGGCTGGACCTGGCACGCAGCATGGATTCCGCCGAAGCGATGCAATTGCTGGATATCGATTCGCTGCTCGATAGTGTCTGCGCCGATGCAGCGGACGCCGGGCAGGACGTCACGCTGACCGGGCAGACCCGGGCGTCTATCATGGCGCAGCCCAATGCCTTGCGCCGTTGCTTCATCAATCTGGTCGACAATGCCGTCAAATACGGACATTTTGCGCGGCTCGACATCATGCGCGATGGGATAGGCGATCAAAGTTGTATCGTTATTCGGGTCCGGGACGGTGGTGCCGGGATTCCCGAGGATCAACTGGCGGCGGTGTTTGAACCGTTTTTCAGACTGGAGACATCGCGTTCACGGGACACCGGCGGGACCGGATTGGGGCTGACGATTGCGCGCAATATTGCAGAGAATCATCGGGCTACGCTGGTGTTGCGCAATCATCCTGAGGGGGGATTGGAAGCGGTTTTACGGTTGCCGGTGAAGGGGTAGTATCGTTTGACGTTATTAACGTGTTACGTTATTATTTGTCGCATGCCCATACAATCATTTAGAAACAAGGAAACGGCTGCTATTTTCGATGGACAGGAAGTAAGGAAACTCCCACGCGAAATACAATCGTTGGCAAAGATTAAGTTGAACCTGATCGACGCTGCAAAGCTGAGTGATGATTTACGCGTGCCACCAGGAAATATGCTTGAAAAGTTGACGGGGAAACGAAAGGGGCAGTGGAGTATCCGCATCAATCGTCAGTGGCGCATCAGGACTTACGCAAAATCGCCCCAGCGGCGTTATCCTTCCTAGCCTTACGTTCGTAATGTCTTCGTCAGTCTGCCTTGCCAGGACGTTTTTGCGTAAGTCCTATTGTTTTGATTTCGATGACGCCACGGGTAATGCTGCCAATATTGAAATCTGTGATTACCACTAGAAAGGTGGATAACAATGACTATTAACCGAAACGATCTTCACACCCTTGATTTTTCCGATGTAACGACTGGCAATGCCATTAAGGCGGTGACGCCGGGTCAGATTCTGAAAACGGAGTTCTTAGACCCTATGGGCATTACGCAGTATCGGCTGGCAAGATCAATAGAAGTACCGCCGCAGCGGATCGGCGCGATCATTTCGCATGGCCGGGCGATCACCGCCGACACAGACTTACGGCTGTGCCATTTTTTCAAGTTGTCGGATGGGTTTTTCTTACGGCTGCAAGCCCAGCATGATCTGGAGGTTGCGCGAGCAGTCTTGGGGAATACATTGGAGCACATGCCGTACTACGAAGAGTTTTTAAACGCTGCCTGATTCAGCCGGAAGAAACATCGACTATCTCTTTACTGCATCAAAATAGAAAAAGCCTGCTTCTGATATCAGAAGCAGGCTTTTTTACATCAATTTCAACCATTTATTTCTACTTCAAGGCCGGTAGTCGGGTGGAGCATTGTTATAACCAGGTTGCGGCGGGTAATAATCCTGCGGCACCGGGGAGGGCGCATATTGACGACGATTGTCAGCATAGCCAGCCGGGACCGGTACCCGATTTCCCTTTGCATACATACATTGCGTGTAGACATTGTTGTACTGGCGTTGCATGCCAGCACCGCTACGGTTAGCGTTGTTGCTGGCCGCGGAGCTGCCGACCAACAAACCACCACCAGCACCGATGGCGGCACCAGCCCCGGCACGACCGCTTGCTGCACCGATCAATGCACCGACGGTTGCACCAATTAGCGTCCCGGCAACCGCAGTACCGGTGGCACTATCCGCAGTGGCCTGCGCTGCGTTAGGGCCTACACGGTCTTGGGCATATTGATGGCAGGCCATGTCATCGTTACGGAATTGGTCGTAGCTTTTACCCGTGCCTGGCATTGCCATCACGTTCGGGCCGCTTGGTACGCTGACGCAACCGCCGAGCATGACGACTGCTGCTGCGGCCAGAATTTTCAATGGTTTATTGACGATATTCACGATGAGCCTCTTTTTATTATCTTGGTTGTGCGTTATCGGGTACTACTTTGAGCCAACCTTTAGGACAGCGCGGCACGTCTGGGTAGTAGCCCTGTGGATTGGAGCAGTAGTACTTGAATTCGGGGGCGGCATCGCTACGCTCGATGTAGGTTTGCGGCTCCGGCGCAATATAAATCGGCTGCGGCGCGTAGTACACCGGCGGCGGTGGGTAATAAATCGGTGGCGGGCCGTAGAAATACGGATCGCCTATGGTAATGCCAACACCCACACTGGGTCCGTAGAAGTCGCCGCGACCGTAATACCCGCCCCGTCCCCATGCGTAACTAGCGCTGCTCGCTGCAATCAGTGTTATTGCAGTTAATGCCAACAGAATAAATTTTTTCATGATTCGTATTTCCCTTGTTCTGGTTCTTACATCAGTTTCATTGTTTATTGCATTACTAATTGCAATATTTACACCACCGTACTTAATAATAATTCGCTCTTTTACGTGCGACCAAGATAAGTTACTTTCGGTTTCAAATCCTGTGGTTCAAGATAAAAATTGACACAATCTTTCGGCGGAAAAAACGCCGTTTTCTATTGCTGAAAGAGCGGTCGGAGATACTCATTTATACAAATAATGAATATTACAAAAACGGTATGATGTTGTTTCGTTTAAATCTTAAATGCGCATAAAGATAAGGAACTTAGCTAGCAATAAAAAATCAATATTGTTCTCTGTCAGCTAATTGTTAAAACAAAAAACCAGGAAATATCACATCATGACTTATCACGCAGCAAACAATCGTTACGAACAGATGCAATACCGCTTTTGCGGCCGTAGCGGATTAAAACTACCGCTATTGTCGATGGGCCTGTGGCACAACTTCGGCGACAGCACCCCGCTGGCGCTGCAACGCGAGATGGTACACACCGCATTTGACCACGGGATTACGCATTTCGATCTGGCGAACAACTATGGGCCGCCGTATGGTAGCGCAGAAATTAATTTCGGACGGATTCTGAAAGAAGATTTAAAACCCTACCGCGATGAATTGATTATCTCTACCAAAGCCGGTTGGGATATGTGGCCAGGTCCGTACGGGCAGGGCGGCGGTTCGCGCAAGTATGTACTAGCCAGTCTTGACCAAAGTTTGCAGCGGCTGGGGCTGGACTATGTTGATATCTTTTATTCGCATCGGTTTGATCCTGAAACGCCGCTCGAAGAAACCATGAGCGCCCTGGCAACAGCGGTGCAACAGGGAAAAGCGCTGTACGTCGGCGTGTCGTCTTATTCACCAGAAAAAACGCAAGAAGCGGCGAGTTTACTGCGTGAGTGGAAAATCCCGTGCCTGATTCATCAGCCTGCCTACAACATGTTTAATCGTTGGATCGAGAAAGGATTGCTAGACGCGCTGGAAGCCGAAGGCATGGGCTGCATCACTTTCACGGCGTTAGCGCAAGGTCTGCTCACGGATAAATATCTCAATGGGATTCCTGCGGATGCACGGGTCAATCGGGCCGGTGGCGGATCGCTGCAACAAGCGCATCTGAGCACAGAAAATCTGGCGCGTGTCAAAGCCTTGAATGCAATCGCCGAGACGCGCGGTCAGAGTCTGGCGCAGATGGCGTTGGCCTGGGTGCTGCGGGACCCGCGTGTGACGACGACCTTGATTGGCGCCTCCAGCCCGGCGCAGATTGTAGAAAATGTGGCCGCCTTGAGACGTCTCGATTTTACTGCCGTGGAATTGGCGGCGATTGATGTACAAGCGCAAGAAGGCGGCATCAATTTGTGGGAGAAGTCGTCGCAAGGATAAGCAGTACGGTCGATTTTGTTCTCTGTGGATGCTTCATTTGACGGGCGAGGCATTCACAGCGATTTCTTCATATTTTTTAAAAAGAAAGGATCATAGTATGGCGACAGTTATTTCCAGTTTTGTTCCGCTTCCCACGATCTATGAAGGAGTGGCGACACTATTGCCCAACGAAATCAGGAAACCGAGTCAGTCTATCGATGCGTTAGATCTCGCCTCATTAAAGAAGCATCCAGAAATAATGAATCAGGCAATGGCCCAATATATCGGCGTCCATGTTCTCAATATTCTTCGTCAAACAGTTGTCGGTACAGAGGAAGAAATTGCACAATTATCAGATGAAGCAAGGGATGTGTTTGAGGCATTGAACGCGTATATTCCGACAGGAAAAGTACCTGAAAAAGCGGACTATCCAGCCAACGGTGTCATGGATGGACTCATTACCTATTTGGATACGACTCAGGAAGTATGGTTTGATGCGCCAGAATGTCCGGATCCAGCGTTAAAAATAACCAGAATTTCGCAATTGAAGATCTGTACCGGGAAAACATATTTGACAACGGAACAAATGCGCAACAATCGTGG
>NZ_JBRIIQ010000070.1:0-22224 GCF_052976905.1 Glaciimonas sp. GG7
CTCCGACTCAGTAGTTCTATGCCGAGTACCACGGACAAGCACGAATCGATATCGGATCGTTGTCATTAAAGAACCTATTGGCGTGTGTGCTGCAATCACGCCGTGGAATTTTCCGGCGGCGATGATTACCCGCAAAGTCGGCCCGGCGCTCGCCGCTGGTTGTCCGATGGTATTGAAACCTGCCGAGTCGACGCCGTTTTCAGCCTTGGCACTGGCCGTGCTGGCTGAGCGCGCCGGTGTGCCAGCTGGGGTCTTTAGCGTCGTCACAGGCGCTGCGCGTGAGATCGGTGCAGAAATGACCAGCAACACGATTGTGCGCAAACTGACCTTTACCGGCTCAACAGGTGTCGGGCGATTGTTGATGCAGCAATGCGCGCCGACGATCAAAAAACTCTCATTGGAGCTGGGGGGCAACGCACCCTTTATCGTCTTTGACGACGCCGATCTGGACGCCGCCGTGGAGGGCGCAATTGCCTCCAAATATCGCAACGCCGGACAAACCTGCGTCTGCGCTAACCGTTTATATGTACAAGACGGCGTCTATGATGCATTCGCACAAAAACTGGTGGCCGCAGTCGGGCAACTGACAGTTGGCGATGGCTTGCAAGAGGGCGTTACACAAGGACCATTGATCGATCAAAAGGCAGTCGAAAAGGTTGAGCAGCATATTGCCGACGCGCTGGGCAAAGGCGCACGCCTGTTGATCGGCGGCAAGCGCCATGCGCTGGGGCATGGTTTTTTTGAGCCGACCATTTTGGCCGACGTCACCTCTGACATGATCGTAGCCCGCGAAGAAACCTTTGGCCCGATGGCACCATTGTTTCGTTTCAAGACCGACGACGAAGTCATCGCCATGGCAAACGATACCGAATTCGGCCTCGCCAGCTATTTCTACTCCCGCGATATCGGCCGCATCTGGCGCATAGCCGAAGCGCTGGAGTGCGGCATCGTCGGCATCAATACCGGTTTGATTTCCACCGAAGTCGCGCCTTTTGGTGGCGTCAAGCAATCTGGTCTGGGCCGCGAAGGATCGACGTACGGGATTGAGGATTATCAGGTGATTAAATATTTGTGTATGGGGGGGATTTGATTGCGTCGCGCGTGTAACGGCCCAGAAGTGCACATGTTGCATTTCTGGTTACTGCTCAGCGGAAATAATTCGGCGTTGCTATAATCTCGCCTTACGCCAACATCGGCGTGCCTTCGGCGCTTGCACACAGTGATCAATTTTTCCGCATGACTGACGCCTGCAACGCCGTTTTCTGATCGATCCTCACCATGATGTCCTTGCCTTTATTTGCCCTCGCCATTGCCGCTTTTGGCATCGGCACGACCGAGTTCGTCATTATGGGCTTGCTGCCCAACGTGGCGCGCGACCTGGGAGTATCAATTCCTGCTGCAGGCATGCTGGTCACTGGCTACGCGCTGGGCGTCACTATCGGCGCGCCGATTATCGCTATTGTTACCGCTAACTTACCACGTCGTACCGCCTTACTCAGCTTGATGGGCTTGTTTCTGGTCGGTAATGTACTGTGCGCACTGTCCCCCAATTACGCAGTCCTGATGGTGGCGCGCGTGGTCACTGCCTTCTGTCACGGTGCATTCTTCGGCATCGGTTCAGTCGTCGCCGCCGGACTGGTTGCGCCCAATAAACGGGCGCAGGCGATTGCACTGATGTTTGCCGGATTGACGTTGGCAAACGTGCTGGGCGTGCCCTTCGGTACCGCCTTGGGTCAGCTGCTGGGCTGGCGTTCGACCTTCTGGGCGGTCACCGTGATCGGCGTATTGGCCGTGATTGCGTTAGCGATGTGGCTGCCAAAACAGATCGTCATGCAAAAGACCAGTCTGCTGCAAGAATTCCGCGTGCTGGCTGATCGTCAGGTCTTGATGGTGTTGGCCATCAGTGCGCTGGCATCGGCCAGTTTGTTTTCAGTATTCACCTACATCACTCCGATACTGGAGGACGTCACCGGTTTGACGCCACATGCCGTCACGCTGGTATTGCTGATATTCGGCGTGGGCTTGACCGTCGGTAGCGCCCTGGGCGGCAAGTTGGCAGACTGGCGTTTGCTGCCGTCGCTGATTGCCTTTTTGATCGCGTTGGCGATTGTGCTGACGATATTCTCAGTGACGATGCATACCCCGGTCGCAGCCGCGGTGACCATATTTGTCTGGGGCGTACTGG
Source organism: Glaciimonas sp. GG7 (assembly GCF_052976905.1). Classification (NCBI taxonomy): domain Bacteria; kingdom Pseudomonadati; phylum Pseudomonadota; class Betaproteobacteria; order Burkholderiales; family Oxalobacteraceae; genus Glaciimonas; species Glaciimonas sp. GG7. The sequence continues at coordinate 2,186 of NZ_JBRIIQ010000070.1, forward strand.
CCTTCGCGATCGTACCGCCCTTGCAAGTGCTGGTAGTCAATCGCGCCAGCGAAGCCCCCAATCTGGCGGCAACCCTAAATCAAGGCGCTTTTAATCTGGGCAATGCGACCGGCGCATGGGTTGGCGGCATCGCTATCGGTGCGGGCTTTCAATTCACTGTGTTGCCGTATGTTGGCGTGGTGATGGTGTTGATGGCGTTGGGCCTGACGCTATGGTCAGCATCGATGGGACGTACTAGCAGCTTGGCGTTGACTACCGGGGAGTAGTTCGCCACCGTTCGAGGAGGCCTTAAAAGACACCTTTTGGAAGATTAAAAATAGCGGAAAGTTGATAATCTCTTTCCCGAAAGAACGACTATATGAAGCCTCATATAGTCGTTCTTTTTTCTTTCACAAAACCTTTCATAGGATTTGATAATGCGCTGCAACCACCAACCCACCGTTCAGCCCAGGTCACTAGCTGATAGAGGTACACAAGTATTGACACTATCAGCACCGCTTCAACCCAGTGATGAGAATGCACAGATTCTGGCCGATTTTTTTTCTAAACTTGACGTTCTTTGCCGGCATATTGCCGAAGATCTCGAGTTTGTTTTTCCGAACAATAGTTTAAGAGTTGCTATCGATGCACTCGTACTTGGCAGCAATGCACTGGGAGAATGCAAAGTCAATGCCCAAGAAATGCTCAATACACTTCGTAAACAATCAGGTCTGACCTTCGAGCAGGCGGATTTCATCCGCATAGCCAGAAACAGAATTGATCGTGCTTGCACTATGTCGCAAATCCCATCGGATGATTTGGCAAGGTTACTAATGAAGGATATAGATACCATTAGAAGTCAGTTGGGGTTATCCGATGAAGCTCAAGAGGCTTTAGCTACTTCATTGGAATCAAGTTATTCGCCCATCAATATAAATTTGGAAAAAGTATCAGTACCACTTCGCCCCATTGATAAGAAGGCAAAGCTCCTTACTGATTTTTGTTTAAAAGTGAATAGCTTTTGTCAGGATTTCGCCAAAGAAATCAAATTTAGTTTGCCGGACAATAACTTGAAAGTTGCTAGCAAATTACTCAAGCTTGGCGGCTCGCTGGAAAGATGCAAAACCAGTACCCAACAAATCCTTAAGACGCTTGGTCAACAACCTGGTCTATCCCCGCAGCAGAGAAATACTATTAACGTAACCGGACCCATCATCGATCAAGTCTTCGCCGCGTCAGACAAGTCGCCGGAGCAATTAGCATCCCAAATAAAGGATGCTTTATACGACATCCGATTTCAGATGGGGTTATCCAAAGAGGTTCAGGAGGATTTAGCTATTGTGCGTAATGCAGGTCATTCGACGACAAACCAGGTGATCGTATTTGATAGCTATCGTATGACTGCACGTATCGATGCAATTTTGCATCCTGCTAAAGATCGACAGTACGAAAGCGTTGGTTGTAAAACCACCGGTGGAGCTGGGGTAGTTTTGATAGCGAATCTGGATAAGTGGCTTCGGCCGCAAGACCCACCAGATATATACTTGATGGAGGACGTCATGCCTGACGGACTTGACCCAGAAGAAAAGATACAGGAAGTATTGCCACCAGAGGAAGAAAAGACACAGGAAATGCTGCCACTAGAGGAAACGTTAGAGCAGCAATATGAACAGATAGAAAGGATAGAGTCTGAATTAAAGCGTACTTTTCCCTACAGTGCGATTTTTGTGGATTTCTTTTCCAGGAAATTCTTAACACCTGAGGGAACGGAAACTACGGGACTTGCGGAGGCACAAAAATTTTTACAAACGAACACCGCTATATTAAATAAAAATCTATCCGCTAATTTTATTCCGGCAGATTCAAGTAATTTAACGCAACACACCACGATGCATGGTGTTAGCTTCATTAAATATGAACCTTACTGGGAATTGCCATTTCCTGACAAAACAGAGAGTGGTGATTTTATTTTGGCTAACGGCACAAAAGTTACCACCGAGATGATGAAGCTAGCAGATGAAAAGATAGCGTTTAACGAAACATACGGAAATGACACGCTCTTTGTTATGTCACTCCCGACACGCTTGAATCCTGAGATAAATTCAGACGGACTGATCCGTCGAAAGACTGGCGAAAAAGGGCAATGCATCATAGCGCGACTTGATCCGAAACTGACAGCAGCCGAAATGAGTGAGGCAGGTCAAAACCTTTTCAACGATATTCGCATATACGGCACCGGTTGTCTGGGCCTTGAGACTGGGCATGCTGATATAACCATGCCACTTTACAGTACTCTTGGAGCTTGTTGGTATAAGGACATGCTTAGCTTGACGCAAGCTAAAGTACATCAAAAGGGAGCAAGTTATTACACCATTACAGAGAGGCCTGAAGTACTTTTCGGTGGCCCGCGATATGTACCTCCAGACTATATTGCAAAACTTGATCTGAGTTCTCCATACGTTGAAATAATGGTCTCTGAAGAAGGCACGCCACAGACCTGGAAGCTCTTATTTAATCCTGAATCAAAATCGGAAGATGAGATCAGAAGGGGGGCGCGCGATAAGAGCTTGATACATCTTCTCAGCTCCCCGCCACCTGAACGGTTATCCGATATTATTCAAAAACGGGATCTGAAAACTGTAGATTTGGCGGCATTACGCTCAGTTGAAAATTTAATTAAAGAACATGCAGGAGCCGACGAATTTTCAATATTTTTAGTGCACGCCGGTAATAGTGAGCATCTTTATGAAAAAGAATTTATAAATTTCATGCTGGTTTGCATGCTAAATGATCCAGAGCTACGGACACGTATTGTTGATTATATTCGGAGTGCTTTTATTTATTTTGAAAATGTAAATTGGGGGCCAAGGTTCCCGAAGGTATTAGATGGTATTGCATACATGATGGCAGATACCAATAAATTAAAAAATTATGATCCCCATTACTACATCAAAGCATTAGGAAATTTTTTAGAAAAAACACCAGAGGAATTGGCTGAGATGGGAATAAAAAATTCGGGACACAATGAATCTCCTGAAAATATTGTAAATATCTTTCAACAGTTTTGTCCCGGTACTTTTGAAAATTTAAATATTCCAGATATATCGTTTTCTCCTCGCTATTCTCATCCTAAGTTTGAATATATTGCCGCCATAGAAAATAATATTGAAGGACTTTTAAAGACGCAGCCTGATAAAAAATTATCGTTCTTTGTGGGATACACAGAGCGCAATGATATTGTTGGCAAAGTTGTTCTGGTAAATGCATGGTTCGATGAAAGCGGAAAATGTGAATATGAATTAATTGACGCTCCGAGGGGAGAAAAAAAGCTAAACCAATTGCCTCCTGCTAAAAATATCTGGATATATCATCCCGTCAAAAAAACGAACAAAGACTTGTCGCCATCAATGCTTGCATTAGTGAATACTTTATCTCGCCCGGCAAGAGCCATTGATGCGAAGTATGAGGAAAGGATAAAAGAAAATGCCAGAAATTTTTCCCTGCGTCAGAGAGTCCTGCATGCCAAAAATGAGTTATGGAGACTATATGGAGGTGATGACGGATTGGCAGAAGTCTTTATTATTTATGACAATTTAATTCTTTCGTCAGATAAAAAAATGATGCAAGAAATTTTTTCCCGTATGTTAGAAAATCCAATACTTCGAAAATGCATTTGTTACATTGCGTTAAAAGAATGGAATTCTCATACTGTTAATAATGAGATCAATAGGAGAGCTATATTGGATAAAATGCGAAATGAGTTGAAGCATGCAAAGTAGCATTAGATTTTAGCCCTGCGCACTCGATTGAGGCTGCTAGCGATTTGACACTGACTGCTGGCGATTAGTTATTCGCCAGCAGTCAGATTGTATTTAGCGCATTACAGTTTCTGCTGCAACGAGCAGTACTCCACGTTTTCCGGGCACGACAGCAAAACATCTGCGCCGAGTATGACCGGATGATTGGTTCTGCCGTGGCCGATAAAGGGATAGTAGTAAACCGGTTTGTTGAATTTTTTGGCAAAATTTTCAATGACCGATTTATACATTAACCGCTCCGCATCAGTCGGGTCCAGCGGATAGAGTTGACCAAAAATGATGGCGTCAACATGGAGATCTTTTTTAAAAAGTAGTTGATGCAAACTGCGATCCAACTGACGGAAGCTCACCCCAACATCTTCCAACAGCAGTACCTTTCCAGAAAAATCCGGCTCATAGCGCGTTGAAAAGGCGCTACTGACCAAGGTGAAATTGCCGCCTCGCAGCTGCCCCTGAATCCCTTTTTTTGCGGCGTCATTGAGTGGCAGAACATTTTGATAGTTAACACCAACATTGAACAGCGCGTTAATGGCCGCAATAGGTTCCAGGTCGTTGGTTTTTATCTTGCCATCCGGTGCTGTCATTTCTTTGTTCAGGCTGGCTACTGTGCCATGTACCGATGGCCATTGCAGATATTCATTCACAAAGCCGTGAATCGCCGTGACATCGCTAAAGCCAACCAGTACTTTCGGTTTCGCCAATGCAAGCTGTTCTTTTGCCGCGTAAAGAAAGGGCAGCAGATTGAATGCACCGCCACCACCTTTGATAAACCACACGATCTCGACCTGATCATCAAGCATGGCGTCAATCAGCATTTTGGCCCGCGAGCGGTCTGTATTGACATAGCCAAAATCGGATACAACCTGATTGAGATGACGGGTATCAACCGAATAGCCATTTAGCGTCAGTGCACCTTTAACTTTTTCAACAATTTGTTCGTCATATTGGGTTGAGCTGGCAACCAGCGCGACCTTTTGATAGGACTTGGCAAGCGCCGAAGACATCATAAAAAGACTGCATATCAGGGGCAGGATAAATATCTTTCGCATAATAATTTTCTATTGGAGTCGATGGGAGTTTTTGTTGAATCGGGCAATCCTGTATGTGCTGGACTAGCACTATCAGGGCTATGGGGAATATACGGACATGCTGATTCGAAACAATCAGAAAACACCCAATATCGCTATTTCTTTCTATTTCGGAGTAGCCCCTGATGCCCGATCTATTTCTATGCGCACCTATTCAAACGCATACCGCTGCCGCAAATACCCACTACCCTCCCTGCGTGTTGTGGTCTGGATCGAGAGCGCCGCGTGCAGTAATTCGGGAGCGTGCGCATCGGTTTGTAGCGGAAACAATTTAGCCAGCGCGGCTTGTTGTTCCGGGGTAAACACCGTGTGCTGATCAGCGGCTTCCTTCGCAATGGACTTATCTGCGCGATACCCGCCCGTTTTCTCCGCTTGCCTGACCGTATCGATGCGCGTTTGTACGCTCTCGGCCAACGCCGTATCGGTTTTTATAGCCTGCTGATAATTCTGCCAAACCTGTTTTTTATAGGGCGTCTCTGGTGCTTTTCTAGTGTTCTCGTACTCGGTCGCCATCTTCAGCAACTCCTCGGCTTTGTCTTCATTCGTGCCGAACCCGGCCAGAGTAAAACCGGCCAGCGAATCATGTACATAAAAATCCAGCAATGCAAAAAAAGGCGTCTTCACTGGCAACTGTTGTTTTTTCATTTCTGCCAGCGCCCATATTTCGTCTGGCTTCGGCGCTGCACTCGCCAGCATCAACGTGTATTGCCATGTATTCATGGCACGACGCGTTTTTCCCTCCAACAAGACGCGTTGATACGGCACGCCTGAGCGGTCTTCAAAAGGCTTGCGGGGATTTAATTTATCAATCGCCACGCGTTGCTCCAATAAAGCAAGGTCACCTCGCAGCAAGACGTTATAGCTACGCAAATCCTCCTGATCCTGCGCATTGGCACGGGGAAAAGCGATGGTGTATTCCAGCCCGTCCAGGTATTGCCGCCGATAGCCGTAATACAGCGTCATGTGTTTGCGGACCATGGTGTAATAGTCGCCGATCTGCTCGATGCCGGACGCGCCCATAAACTCACCGGCGGCCATGTAGTCGTTCCATGCCTGCGCGAGCTGTGCGTCGATGGCGTAGTGTTCTTTTAAATCTGACGGCATCACGCAATACGCCGCCAAAGGCACACCCGCCACGCGTGCAGCTTTATGCATGTGGACCAATGGAATTTGCGATAGCAACATAGCCATCTGCGTTTGATCATTCCACAGCCCACGCCCCTGATCGCCTGGGCGATAACCGCCGCCGATATCGGCATGCACGCCGGGATACAGCGCTTCGGTGACCTTTCCCTTGCCAGCCTTGACGCGTGTGATGGGGAAATTGCGGCGCTGCTCATGCGCGCCGATAAAGTGTACGGTTTCTTTGACGCAATCCGGTAACGGTGTGAGGATTTCTTTGGCCCACGAAAAATGCCCATCGGCGAAAAATAGCGGCGTGGTTTCAGCCACAGATTGCGGCAGCCCGATGCTTGCCACGCTCTCGAATATTCCCAGAAAATCGATGCTGGCCGGCATACCGCCAAAGGTGCTGTCTTTTATTCCCTCTTTCGTCTCGCCTTGGGTGAGTACGTCGTTAAACCAGTAACAAAATGCCCGGGCTAGTGTTGCGCCGCGTGAGAAGCCGAATACTGAAATGCTGATCTGCGGGATTCTTGGCAGTGGACGAGCAATGCGCGCCTTGCGTAATCTGGTATTGAATTCTTTATTGAGATCATTAAACCAGCTGTGTCGGTTGGGACGTGGTTCACGGTTATCGCGCAGAGGGTCGCCGGTGTCGATGTCTTTGGCGTATTGCTGGAGTTTGGCGGTGATTTCCTTGTCCTTGAACATTTCTTGTCCCTCGTTGAATGATTGGTAGACGGCGTTATAAACCTGAAGTAAGGCGAATAAAATCCGCGCTTGCCCGCCTTTACCAAATGCTTTTCCATCCTGGCTTTCACGCCATTCGCGATTCTCTGGAAAACGGGTTCCTAGTCCGGGAATGTAGAATTTATAGTGATGAGAAGTCATAAGCACGCCCTCCTCATTAACATCTGTATGCGCTTTAAACAATTTAACGATGTTGGTATGGCTTTGCACCGGTTCATCGCGTTCCCGATTATTGTTAGTGCCATCGAAAAACAGGCCGATCTTGATTGGATATTGGCAAAGAGGTTCATTTTTTGCGGGACGTGTATCTAAGTCTTGTACCGTACATAATTCGGTAATCGTTAGCGCCATTTCATTTTCGGCACGATCGGAAATAGTCAGTGGCGCTGATTGAATAGGGTTACTCATTTACTCTTCCTCCGGTGGGGCGATAGTGCTGCTTTTGAGAATAGGATGTTTAGGACTTTCTGGCGCATAGCCCGCAGAAGAGACCACGCGCACTTCATCATTTTCAAAAAAATGAACATATAGCGTTCCTGCTTCTTCATACCGTCTGATCGTGGTAGTTTTTTCTATCCAGTCGCGTGCATTCGGCTTCCAGCGAACTTTGACTTTCATACCCGGTTGCCATGTATCCGGAAGCGTATAACCCAACGCGCCGATACCGCCGCAACTCAGCCCGCCGACCATGCGCTTGCTGAAAAATTCCTCAACGCTAAATGAAGAAACATAAGGCGCACCCTTATGACTTAAGCAACCTACCGATACCCCACTCATCGGAATATTCACATACGGAATAACATTTAAAGGCCGACTTAATTTCGGTTCAGTGGTTGTACAAGCGCCGAGCATCAACGCGGTACTCACAAATAAAATTTGACGCATTTTCATACCATTTCTCCTTCAGTTAATGGATCACCCGATTCGTTCCAGCGCGATGTCTGCACCATATTTTTGTGCCGCGTCCAGCAACGCCAATGCTTGCCCTCTGTCGGACATCCTCAGCGCATGGATCAATAATTTTCTCCGTTCGGCATCGTGATCAATATCGCGTCGATTCATAGCTGCGAGTAATTCGGTGATCATCGTATGCAGCGTCGATGGTCGATATTGCGTGACGAGTTCGGGGATTGTTTTGGTGAAGTGGTGCTGAAGATAATCCGCCTCGCCACAATCAATGAGCCGTGCATATTGCTTGTCCGTGATGTCGATAGCGTTTGCCTCGCCTACCGCTCCGACAACGTAAGCCGCTGCATCAACGCAAGTGCCGGTGATGCTGGTGAGCGTGCCTTCGCGGTTGATCAGATGCCAGACGGTAAAGCCGGAACAGAAAGCACTACGTTGTTCCGCATCAAAGCTCTGCAAAATATCTTCGCTGCAAAGCGTGTCCGCAAATGGCAGTGGAAAACGCAAGCCATCTGACGGCGTGCGGACTTGTAAAAAGGGGGCGAAATGGCGTTGCAGAGCGTGAATCGATAATGGGCTTTGCAACAAGCTCAACATCGGAATACCTGCGCTGCGCTGTAGGAGCTGCGCTATGCGTTCAGGGTTGGCGATGAGTAGAAAAGGACTGCATTCCTCTAATTCTGCGAGCGCTGTTGTGTCATATAGCGAGACGATGTCGGGTTGATTTTTCTGACTATCCTCCCAGAGCTCGCGGCTTGAAATATCATCAAACGTACCATCGATCAGCAGATAGGTCAGTAGCGCTGCATGCTTGTTTATATGGCTGGCTAAGGTTGCATCAATCTGGCGCAACAGGGCGGGATGGTATGGGTCAACGGCGTAAGACATATTTATTTTCCTTCAAAATAATTAAAGAGCCGCAGCGCCTAGACGGGTATTGACCGCGCGCGCTGCGCGTTGACATTCTTTGCATTGCGCCTGTGGAAATTGCGGCAATTCCACCGGTACGTTGCTCGGCCCCGGCATCGCATGAACGGTTGCATGGGCGATCCAGCTACCGTTAGTCCCGCTATAAATTTCGCTGGCATTCCATTTGGTAAAACTACCGCCGCCGTTAATCAGCACTTCTTCTTTAGCGCTCAGAGTGATCCGATTGGCGCTCTGGGCGATGGTCAGTTTGGCGAGCAGATTGATGCAGTCTTTGAGTGACGTCACATCAATGTCGCCGCTTGCCGCAACCAGTTTTATGCCGGTTTTATAGGCGAACAAACGGATCCCATTTTTGACGCTGGCGACTAAGCGTTGCCCGACTGACAGGCTGATATTTTGTCCACTGGTCAGCGCAAGTTGTTCTCCGCTGGCGAGATGGGTGGAATGCGGCGTCGTGGTCTCTATCCCTGCCAGACTGGCGAGGATCAGATGCGGTGCGGTGAGTTCAGGGAAGCGGCCTTCTGAGGCATCATTAGGATTGCTGCGGCTGCCTTGAATCGCCGTGTTTTGTTGTTGGATGGCACCGGTAATGGCGCTGTGATCCTCCGTCTCCAGCGCCCCGTGTTGTTGCGCCAGTTCGCCAAGACTGTCGTGCTGATCTTGCGCCGACATCAGCCTTTGCGCAGTTTCGTCCAGATCGGTGACATGGCCCTCGGCCCGGCTACGGCCCTCAGTGCTAATGAGCAGCCCGTCTTTAGCCCGAATCGCGCCATGGCCGTCGGTACGTAATTCAAACCCTTGACCGCGCGCATCTTTCCGCCCGGCCAGACCATCAATGCGAGTGATGTGACCTAACGATAACTGGCTGTGCAGATGATCGCTTTTAAGCTGGCTTTGGATTTTGCCATCGGTGTCGTCCATGATCAAATGATTGCTGCGACCGGGTGCGCTGTTACCGCCGTCTTTGGTCAGCTCACGCGAGCGAAAACCGGATAAGGCGCTCTGACTGGGTAGCGTCCACGGCGGCAAATTATTCTGGTGATAGACGCGTCCAGTACAGATCGGCAAATCAGGATCGCCGCCGAAAAAGTCGATGATCACCTCTTGCCCGATACGCGGAATCTGCATCCCGCCAAGTTGATTCCCGGCCCACGGTGCGGCAACCCGTACCCAGCAACTACTGTTTTGATTGTGCTGACCAAGTCGATCCCACGGAAATTGAATCTTGATGCGGCCAAGGGTGTCGGTCCAGAGATTGTGTCCGGCGGGTCCGACGACTGTGGCGCTGGCGGGGCCGTGGGTGAAGGGTTTCGGTGTGGTGCGTTCGGGACGGAATATCTCGCAGGTCGGCTGCACGGTGAAGGCGACGTTGACTGCGAAACGTTGGCGCTGGAGGTTGCCAGCGTTCTGCGTTTCATCGGCAGCGTCAGTGATGCTAAGCGTGGTGGAAAGAATTAAATAATCCGCATTCGCGGTAACCTGCGGATGGTCCCGCAAGGCAAACACACAGCCGGGCACCATGCCGCGCAAATGCCCCTGACCGCGTGCACGCTGACCGGGGCTGCGTAGCGCCTGCATCCGTAATCGCGCCAGAAAATCTCCCTCCGCATGCGGATCGTTCGGGCTACGCCCGACGCCGCTGGCGGCCGGTTGACTGTAGTGGGCATCGGCGTGCCATTGATACACGGCTTGCTGGTTGTGGCCGGTCTGGCGAGGATCGGCGCGGCTAGCTGAAAGGTTGGCATTGGGACGGGTGTAGTCGTATTCGTTGGTACTGAATTGGCCCGAGGTCAGCGTGTGCGCCGGGACAAAATCGTGAATATATTCAACGTCGATATGCTTGCCTTCTGTATGAAAATCGAGAACGTGATAGGCACTATTGGACGATTTTTTATGCGCGCCGATGTTATCGATGAGGATGAGCCGATGCTTGCCATCGCTGTGTTCGAAGAAGTAATTGATCCCCCATTCTTCGCATAACCGGCTGAAAAATGCGAAATCGGTTTCGTTGTATTGGGTCTGATAATCACGCTTGGGGTAGGCGTCGATGAGGCGTTTATCGACCGGGAACAGGTAATCGGCCAGCAGGGTATCGAGAATTTCAACGACGGTTTGGTCCTGGAATATTTTGCAGTCTGCCGTCAGCGTGGCGAGGTGCAGCCAAGGACGTAAAGTGAGTTGGTAAAGCGCATGACGACCTTCCTGCCGCAGTATGGTCGCCGCACTAATGAGGCCAGAGATTTCCCGCGCTCCGGCGTTGCCGTGCTGCGCAATGCTGACGGTAATGTCATGGCCGATGAAATCATCGAGATGAAAGTTGGCAACCTGATCGGTCAGATGGTTGAGTGTGTCGGGCGTGCTGAGGAGGAGTTGGTAGTCGAAAAGTGCATTGAGGCTTTCGGTGCCGGACAGGCTAATCGGGACCAGACCCGGTGCACCGAGGATGCGGGGAATAGCGCAGCTAGTGGCGCTAAGGGTACGGGGATTGCTTGGCATGGAGACGCTTTCTGGAAAGAAAGTGAGCACGACCAGACGCTGATCGCGGATGTGAAAACATCTCCATGCATACTAGGGACGATTTTTGCTGATGAGATTGAGAAGATTCTTAAAATTGAGGTGAGGTAGATAAATAACGAAAGGAGATGATGTCGTCGTTTTGACAGATCACGGGATTCTGGTCAGGCATTGCAGGTGGGCGGCTCACCCGGACGTCGGATAGTTCACTTTGTAGCCATCAGGCAGGCAGTAGAAGTGCGATAATGCCGCATTCCAAAAGCCTCAGATCGCCTCCATGCCCCAATTCGCCCCCCTCAAGAACGATACTTTCCTACGTGCATTATTACGTCAGCCGACCGATTACACGCCGTTGTGGTTGATGCGTCAGGCCGGGCGTTATTTGCCTGAATACAAGGCAACGCGGGCACGTGCCGGGTCTTTTCTGGGGCTGGCGAAGAATCCCGATTACGCAACTGAAGTCACGCTGCAACCGCTGGAGCGTTTTCCGCTGGATGCGGCGATTTTGTTTTCGGACATCTTGACGGTGCCTGATGCAATGGGACTGGGGCTGTATTTTTCGGATGGCGAAGGGCCGAAGTTTGCGCATCCGCTGCGCGACGAGGCGGCGATTAAGGCCTTGCGCGCACCAGACTTGGGCAGTCTCGATTATGTTTTTAATGCGGTCACACAGATTCGTACCGAGCTCAACGGTCGCGTGCCGCTGATTGGATTTTCCGGCAGTCCGTGGACGCTGGCGTGCTACATGGTGGAGGGCGGCGGTTCGGATGATTTCCGCACGGTTAAGACGATGTTGTACAACCGTCCAGACCTGATGCACCACATTTTGAGTATCAATGCCGCAGCAGTGGCAACGTATCTGAATGCGCAAATTGATGCCGGCGCGCAGGCGGTGATGATTTTCGATACCTGGGGCGGCGCGCTGGCCGATGGTGCGTATCAGGCGTTTTCGCTAGATTACATGCGCCAGGTCATGGGCCAGCTCAAGCGCGAAAAGGATGGCGTGCCGATTCCGGCGATCGTCTTTACCAAAGGTGGCGGCTTGTGGTTGGAGCAAATTGCCGATATAGGTGCCGATGCGGTCGGGTTGGACTGGACCGTGAATTTGGCCGAGGCACGCGCCCGTGTGGGTCACAAAGTAGCGCTGCAGGGCAATCTTGATCCGGTTGTGTTGTTCTCTAGCCCCGAACAGATTCGCCGCGAAGTGGCGCGTTTGTTATCAAGTTATGGCGCGCCCTCTGCAGGTCACGGCCATGTATTCAATCTCGGCCACGGGATTTCTCAGTTCACACCGCCCGAGTCGGTGGCCGCCATGGTTGAAGCGGTGCATGAGATCAGTCGCAAAATGCGTGGATGATACTGGCATCAAAAGCAGGTCTTGCCGGGTTGGTGTTGTCAGTCCTCATTGTTCGACTAAATACTCGACCAAATTCTCGTTTAGCTCACTTGCGTTGATGAATTTCTCGGTTGTCTGAGTAATTCCCGATTTCTGAGTTGCTCTTCTTCAGTCTCCTTTTCGGTTGGCGATCCCTCCAATATGGATGTGGTGTGGCCCTTATCGCTATGGGGGGAGGACATGTAGCGTGGTTTCTGAAGGATGGTGAACGATAAGTGTTCTCTTCTTTACCACACAATCTTGGTTATATGGCGAGAGTTATACACATAATAATTTGTGTTGTGGTGCACAAATTCTGTGATAAGAATGTCGTTAATGTAATGTACTCAAAAATTCTTAAGTCATTGAATTTAAACAAATTATTTTTTTGCACTTACATTGTGCGTTTCTATTGCATTGACTGTGGATATAAGTTATTCACCTTTTGAATGTGAGGTTACCCACAAAGTTATCCACAGGGATTATTGATAATTTAGAAAGTGCTTATTCAACTGTAGCCCCTTCATTTTCTTTATTTTTCCATGGGGCAATAAAATAAATTATTATAAAAACAATGATTTCAGGTTTAATCCAACGTCCCTAAGAATTTTCTGTGAAGATGGTTGTAATAGCATTATTTAATACTTGCATTTTTTCTTTAGACAGGATTCCTTTTTAACCGGGCAATATCTGACTTGTGCACATATTTGAACTTGATATGAGATATGAAAAAAAATAAAAAATATTTTTTTAGAGTTTTTACTTCTTTATAAGTCATTGATTTTAAACAGTTAATTTTTTGCACTCCGTTTGTGCATTTCATCGAGCGCCGCATAGGTAGTGCGTTTGCGGCTGTCAAGACGATGTTATCCACAAAGTTATCCACAGAAGCTGTGGATAGCTTTAAAAGCGCTTATGAAACCGGTAGTTAGCTTCTTTCCTCAGGATTCACATTAACTTCGTGAAACATTGCATTCTTCAGGTTGTCCTCGACACCCCCCTTGACAGCAGCTTTGACTATCGTTGGCAGGCAACCGATGCTGCCGAGGCTATTCCTCAGACTGGCCAGCTTGTGCAGCTCTCGTTTGGTCGCCGCGAAGTGGTCGGCATGATCGTCGGTAACAGCACGCACAGCGATGTTCCCCCCGCGAAATTAAAAGATGTTCAGGCCGTGCGGCAACAGTTGCCGCCACTATCGCTGCGCTGGCTGGCGTTGTGCCAGTTCGCCGCCGATTATTACCAGCGCCCATTGGGCGAGGTGGCGTTGCCGGGATTGCCAAAAAATCTGCGTGCACTGACCACCGTGGCGCTGGACCGCGGTCTGAAAAAACTCCAGCAAGTTGACGCCGTGCATGACGCCACGCCGATGGACGTCCCGCCACTCAATCCATCGCAACAATTCGCAGTCGACGCCATCGCTGGCACGACCGGGTTTGCGCCGACGCTACTGTATGGCGTCACCGGCAGCGGCAAGACCGAGGTGTATTTACAGGCCGCTGCCAAAATCCTTGCCCAAAGTACGAGCGACGGTGAAGGCAATCCTGCGCAAATTCTCATTCTTGTGCCCGAAATCAACTTGACGCCGCAACTGGAGGGCAATATTCGGGCGCGTTTTCCCGGCGTGATGGTGGCAACCTTGCATAGCGGCTTAGCCGAGGGCGAGCGGATGCGGCATTGGCTGGCGGCGCACTTGGGGCAGGCGCGGATTATTTTGGGGACGCGGCTGGCGGTACTGGCGTCGCTGCCGCATTTGCGCCTGATCGTTATCGATGAGGAGCATGACCCCTCGTATAAACAGCAAGAAGGCTTGCGTTATTCGGCCCGTGATCTGGCGGTATGGCGCGCGCACCAATTACGCATACCCATCGTTTTGGGTTCAGCCACCCCATCGTTGGAAACCTGGCATCACGCGCAATCGGGCCGGTATCGCCAGTTAGAGTTACGCCAGCGTGCGGTCGCCAATGCGGTGTTGCCAGCGGTGAAGCTGGTCAATATGGAGCACGACAAGCCGACCGAAGGGCTGACCTCAACGCTAATCAGCGCCTTGAAGCTGCGTTTGCAGCGAGGTGAGCAATCACTATTATTTTTGAATCGGCGCGGTTATGCGCCGGTGATTGCTTGCGATGCCTGCGGCTGGGTCAGCGATTGCACGCGCTGCACGGCGTTCATGGTGCTGCACAAACCGGAACACCGACTGCGTTGTCATCATTGCAGCCTGGAATTACGGATTCCCAAATCCTGCCCGACCTGCGGCAATGTCGATTTGCAACCGTTGGGGCGCGGCACGCAGCGCTTGGAAGAGGGCTTGCGGGCGATGTTTCCAGAGGCGCGGGTGTTGCGCATCGATGCCGACTCCACCCGCCGCAAGGGCAGCGCCCAAAGTGCGTTCGATAGCGTGCATCGGGGCGAAGTGGATATTCTGATCGGCACCCAAATGGTGGCAAAAGGGCATGATTTTAAAAATCTGACGCTGGTGGGGATTCTGAACCCCGACACCGCACTGTTTTCGCACGACTATCGCGCCAGCGAGCGCCTGTTTGCGCAGTTGATGCAAGTCGCCGGGCGGGCCGGGCGCGCTGCACAAAAAGAGGGCGGGAGCGCCAGCGAAGTGCTGATTCAGACGCGCTATCCGCAACATCCCTTGTACTCGGCAGTCATCGCGCACGACTATGATCACTTTGCCAGCGCGTTGCTAGAGGAGCGCCAACAGGCACATTTGCCGCCCTATATCTATCAGGCACTGTTGCGAGCGGAAGCCAAAGAGCTCGAAACCGCCATCGCTTTCTTGCAGCAAGCCGCAACTTGTCTGGAGCACGGCGGGATCACGATGAACGATCCGATACCGATGAGCATGACGCGTGTAGCCAACGTGGATCGTGCGCAGTTGCTCATTGAGTGTGCATCGCGTCCGGCATTGCAGGCTTTTCTAACCGATTGGATGGCGGTATTGCGGACCATCAAAACGCGTGCGAAATGGTCGCTGGAAGTTGATCCGGTGGATATTTAATCGACCCGTAGAGAACAATTTTAAATAGAAAAGTTACCATTACTTTAAGAATTTTCCTATACCGTTGCCCCTCGTCTATGCCTAATCTAGGCCCTTGCAAATAAATTATTAAATCGATGATGAGATCAATAATCTTGTCCGTTTGATATTATTTTGAAGTGTCAACACCCCTTGATCTTCATCGTTTTATTTTAAGGAGACTGCATGCAACATATAGTTTTGGCTGACAATCATCCCGTTATTATTGCCGGAGTCCGAGGATATATTGATCGTTGCGCGGACCTTTCTGTGGCCGCCATTGCCCGTTCTACAGATCAATTGTTGGCCCGATTAAAAGATACGCGTTGTGATGTATTGATCACCGACATTTCGATGCCGGCGCAACAAATGTGCGATGGTCTGACTCTGTTGTCATACGTTAAGCGTCATCATCCCAATGTGTGTTTAATCGTATTGACCATGAATACGATGCCCGCTGTGTTGTATCAGATCATTAAAAGCGAGGTAGACGGCGTGTTGCATATGAACGATGAAATTGCCACTATCAGGTACGCAATCGATAGTGCTGCAAAAAAATCACGCTATATCAGTAAATCAGTACGTGATATTTTGCGTGCCGGCCCCGTGGGAAAAATGCCCAGCCAACGCGAAACCGAAGTCATCAGAATGTATGCCAATGGTCACAGCATCCGCGAAATAGCGACGCGCCTCAACAAAAGCGTTAAAACGATTGCCCTTCAGAAAACCTCCGCGATGAAAAAAATGGGTCTGCGCAACGATGTTGAACTTGGGCGATATTCACTTGGCGGGGTTGAACTCCCGTAACAATGGCAGGGCTGGCACTAAAAGGCCCACCTGGTAGAGGAGGAAAACTAGTTTTCATCCCCGCCAAAATCGCTATCTCGCTATACTGACAAGCACCGCCGCACATTTGCATCAGGCTGCCAGGAAGTTATAGTTAAATGAATAGCATCAAGCAAAATACGCCATCCGACAGTCCACTTCAGCCCAAGCATGAAATCCGGCCCGGCCAATCGATTGAACTGTTAAAAGAACTGCATATCTTGACCCGTGACGGCAAGTTGAATCAGGACAGCCGTCGCAAGCTCAAGCAGGTGTATCACCTGTATCAGTTCATCGAACCTCTATTGCAAGAAATTCAACAAGAACACGCAAGCGTCCAGCTGGTCGATCATGGTGCCGGTAAATCCTATCTGGGATTTATTTTGTACGATCTGTTTTTTAAAACCCTGACCGATGGTTCGCATATTTACGGTATTGAAACGCGTGAAGAATTAGTCAAAAAATCGCAAGAATTAGCACAAAAACTGGCATTTCCTGGCATGTCGTTTCTGAACTTATCCGTTGCTGATTCAACCGAATCGCCTTTGTTGCCAGCACGTATCGATGTCGTCACCGCCTTGCATGCATGCAATACCGCGACCGATGACGCTATTGAGTTCGGATTGAAAAAACAAGCCCGTTATATGGTGTTAGTCCCTTGCTGCCAGGCAGAAGTCGCATCCGTTCTGAAGAAAAACAAAGGAAAAACGCTCGCCAAAGAAGCCCTCACAGAAATCTGGCGCCATCCCTTGCACACGCGTGAATTCGGCAGTCAGGTCACCAACGTCTTGCGCTGTCTTCAATTGGAAGCGCACGGCTATCAAGTTAGCGTGACCGAATTAGTCGGCTGGGAACATTCGATGAAAAACGAATTAATCATCGCCACCTACAAGGATTTGCCGCGCAACCGTCCTACGCAACGGCTGCAAGAGGTGTTACAAACACTTGGTCTTGAAGAAATGCAGCAACGATTTTTTACCCCCTCGGGTGCACAGGGCTTGGGCCCCGAGATAGAAAGAGCAGTAGCAGGAGCCTGAACCAGCATCGGCAAAAAGGTGATGTCTCGAGGTTGACATCACATGATCGATGTCTCAACCGACGTCCGTGATCTTCTTAGAAATACGGACGTCTACCATCGCATCACCCAACCAGGAGAGTGAAATGACGCAGACTAGCGGCGCACATGCAGTCAAAGAGTTTACAAAAGCCCCCTTAACCGAAGAAGGATTGACTGAAACCGTGCAGAGAATCAATGCCGGGACTGGCGAATTCGCTCTGTTGAGTCATCCCGGGCGCATCGCATTGGTGCAGAAAGTAACCGAGCAATGGGAGCAAGAGTTTGTTGCCGGCTTTCACATCTCCGACGATCTCTCTAAAGCCGGAAACGATTATGCCGCCATCGAGCAGGGCGACAAATATCCCAGTCTGTCCGACCCAGTGCGTGAAGCCCTGTTGCAGCGTTTCGATGATCGTCACGGCGATGGCGGTCCACGCAGTTGGCAGGATCTCAATAAGAAGTAAACGGCGGCCATTTACATTGGCCGTCACCATCTAAGTTCTACCAAAGTTTTACCTATTGGAGGCTGTTGTTAAACTGCTGCGCGCAGTTTTTCCACGGCCTTCAGGCATTTCAAAGGTAGTCAGAAGAAAAATCTGTCTAATCAACTCCTTCACCAGTAACATTTCTGTAGTTTTTAGAGAAATATCCACCAAATCTTGAGCTTTTTCGCAAACAAGACAAGTAGGATCGCGCCCTAGAATATTGCCTCGAACTAGTTTCTCAGGGGCAATTCTTGAAAAAATATCTTGTCTTCACCAACGCCAGCCTTTCCCGGCGAATGTTTGCGCCACGCATTCTCCTGCTACTGAGCGGTGCTTTTTTCACAGCAGCCAATGCGTCTCAGAGAGCGCAAGAAGAAGCCCAAGTCATCCAAACGCCCGCCAGCGAAGAACAACGCCGTCGTACGCAAGCGGAAGCCTTCGCCCGTCAACGCGCATTACAAGCACCCAACGTTGATCTCGGCCCCGCATCGACTGACACGCCTGACGCCGCTGACACATTGGCCTTACCAACCGATGCCGAATGTTTTACGGTGCAGCAATTTGTACTCGACGTACCGACTCAGTTGCCTCCCGCCAACCAGGCGGCCGGAGCCAGCGCGTTACCGTTCGACCCCTTTCATTTTGTCCTGGATTACCTGCACAACTACGCTGGCGCGTGCATCGGTAAAGAAGGCTTAAACGTCATCGTCGCTCGTCTCGGCAAACTGATTCTGCGTCACGGCTACACCACCTCCCGCATCGGCATCCCAGCCCAAGATTTAGCCAGCGGCACAGTCACGCTGATCTTGGTTCCCGGCCTGATCCGCGCGATCCGCTTTGCTGATCCGACGCTTTACGGTACCTGGAAAAACGCCTTCCCAACCGGCCCCGGACGCTTGCTCAATCTGCGTGATCTGGAGCAAGGCCTAGAGCAAATGAAGCGCATCCCCAGCCAGGACGTTGACATGCAACTCGTCCCCGAAGACATCCTCGGCGAAAGCGATATCGTCCTCGACGTTAAACGCGGCAAGCCCTGGAAACTCAGCGCCAATATCGATGACAGCGGCGCACAAGGCACCGGCAAACTCCAGACCAGCCTTAATTTCAGCATCGACAATCCACTCGGCTTAAACGACCTTTTCAACGTCGGCATCAATAGCGACGCCGACCGCAAAGGCGATCAACGCGGCACCAATGGCAACAATCTGTATTACGCGATTCCCGCCGGATACTGGCGTTACACCGTTAGCGCTAGCAACTATCGTTATCACCAAAAAATTGGGAGTGCTGATCCTTTCGTTTCTTCCGGCAAGTCGCGCAATCTCGAGGTCACCGTCTCCCAATTATTCCAGCGCGATCAATCTCAAAAAAATAGCTGGCAATTCAAAGTCGCCAAGCGCTGGAGCCGCGGCTATATCAACGGCCACGAAACCGACAACCAAAAGCGCAACACCACCTTTGCAGAACTCGCCTGGGTCCACAAACATTACTTTGGCAACGCCCAACTCGATGTCACCTTCGCCAACCGCTGGGGCGTGTCATGGTTCAACGGTCAGGGCGACCCCGACCCGGCTTTCGACTCGCGCAACCCATCGGGCGATACCTTCCGCTACAGCCTGCAAAGTCTCGACGCCACCGTCGTCGTCCCATTTGCCATCGCCACCCAGCCGCTGACCTACATCGGCACTTTGCGCGCACAAAACACCCGCTCCAAGCTATACCTGTCCGACCAATTCACGATCGGTAACCGCTACACCGTACGCGGCTTCGATGGCGAACTAAATTTAGCCAGTGAACGCGGCTTCTTCTTGCGCAACGAACTCAATATCCCCCTAGCGCAAAGTGGTCAATCGGCCTACGTCGGCATCGACATCGGCAAAGTCTACGGCCCCAGCGTCAAGGATTTACTCGGCGACAAACTCGCCGGAGCGACGGTCGGTCTGCGTGGCGGTTATCAGGGCGTCAGCTACGACATTTTTTCGAGCTGGACGCTCTACAAACCAGAGCGCTTCCGCACAGCGAATCCGACCATCGGCTTCAACCTCAACTATCAATATTGATAGTCGATTGGTTCCATCCCTATCTGAAAAATCACCCTCAATACGCTTTCTCTGAATTGGAATATGCATGAACAAACAAGCCTATCGCGTCATCTTCAACCAACA
>NZ_JBRIIQ010000071.1:0-21615 GCF_052976905.1 Glaciimonas sp. GG7
CACGAGGCGGAGTTCCATATAGTGTATATGCTCAAAGGGTGGGCGCGTTTTATGTATGAAGATAGGGAAACACTCGTAGCCGAAGGGGACTGCGTACACCAAGCTCCGGGCATAAAACATTTTCTTTTTGATTACTCACTCGATATGGAGTACCTCGAGGTCGTGGGTCCAGCTAATTTTACAAGTGTCAACGCCAATTGGCCATGTCCGGTACCGAAGCCGTATCAGTGGTAAGGAACTTATATTTCAATCCGACGACACAGTGGAGCTGACGTTTCTTGGCCGAGACTCAATTTTTTTTGGGGAGGATTGAATGCTTCAGGGCTTTGAATCAGCTGGCGCTAACTATCTCGTTGCTCGTTACCGCTGCTTTCGGATAGATAGTGACTTCGTCTGGCTATACCTGGGCTAGTGTATCGGCTACCAGATGATGGAACCATTTATGCGCGACATCGTCGTGAATGCCGTAGACGAGAGCAGTTAAAACCGGAGGCAACCGATAAGACAGAATTCGCGATATATTTGTTGCCTCACGATCCACTGAGGAGGTTGTCATGCGAATGATCATCGAGGCACTAATTGACGATGGCGTTGGCGGCGGCGAGGCAATACGATAGTCTGAATTTGAATGGCTTGACGGCGATCTGAAGCAGCTAGGCCTGAGCTTGGCTGAAGGCCGAGGTCTGGTGCATGAGGCGCAGCACGCTTTGGTCAACGCATAGGCGCACGTTTTTGTTGTCGCTTCCAGGGCTTGCCCGCAGTGCGGTGCGGCGTTGTCGATCAAAGCGAAGCACACGATCCGATACCGAACAGTCTTCGGTAAGGTTTCGATCGACAGTCCGCAGCTGCGCGCGTGCAACTGCGCTCAACACCGCAGCACCAAGTCATTCAGTCCGCTTGCGCTTGCGATTCCGCTGCGGGTGAGTCCAGAGCTGGAGTACCTGCAGGTCAAATGGGCGGCGCATCTTCCCTATACCGTCGCCACCACCCTTTTGAAGGAGGTCTTGCCGGTGGATCAGGCGATCTCGACATCCGGGTTGAGGAATCGCGTCTGGGCGGTTGGTCAAGAACTGGATGACAAGGTCGAAAGCGCGATTCGTGGTGAACGAGAATATCCGCCGACCGGCCATCAGGCCGAGGTCGTCGCCCTTGCCGTGGATTCCGCTTGGTTGCGCCATCGCTTTACGCGCCAAGAAAAAGAACAGGCCCGAGTCGCCGATCTGTACCGATGGAAGCCATCCTTACCCTGTGACCGGCACGTGAACATCATTGCCGGACGTGCGGTTCGTGTCGATGGTAGATGCCGAGTTTACGGATACGTCAACAAGGAAGTCACTTCAGCTGCGACGCGGCTGGATCACTTTCTCTCGGAGCAAGGCATTGCGAAAGATCAAAAGATTACCGTTATTTCCGATGGTGCTGGCGAATTTGAGAAGGCGGTCGACGGATCTAAGAGACCGTTGAACCGCATTCTGGATTGGTTTCACATCGCCATAAAATTCCGTGCGATCGAACAATCGGCGTGGAAATTTCCCCATTTGCTGGCACCCAGCGGCCGGCCTGTTGCCGATGAAATCGCCAGTACCAAATGGCTCACGTGGCATGGCAAAGGCTCCGAAGCCGTCAAGCGAATCAAGAGCATCCACGACATGCTCGAGGTGACGCCCGAACATCCGGCGTACTCAGCGCTGTGGTGGAATCTTCGTGGGACGTATTGGTACCTCGAATCCAATAGCCGATATCTGGTCAACTATGGATGGCGCTATCGACGTGGAATGCCGATCAGCAGCATTGCCGAATCGGCAGTCAATGAAGTCGTCAGCTTGCGCTGCGCAAAGAAACGGCAGATGCGTTGGACTGATAAGGGGGCACACCTACTTGTTCAGGTTCGGATCTCGGTGCTAAATGGCGAGCTCAACATGCGCGAAATGCCTGAACCGCGACGATTTCCTCCAAACGAAAAAAGGATCGTCCGCTGCCAACGCTTTGCCTAGCAGTTGCCTCCGGTTTTAACTGCATGTCCCGTCCTAAAATAGGGTTACAAATTTAGCCTTTTTTCTTTGTAGAGATTTTTCTGGATTTAACTGCATTAAAAACAGACGCCTGATGCACTGCATCGGGCGTTTTGTATTGCAGTGCGAGATGCGGCCTTTCGTGGTTGTAGGTCTGTATAGACTGATCGATCATGATCGCTGCTTGGGCGAAATTGTCTGGCTTGACTGTGAGAAATTCATTTTTGATGATGCCATTAATCCGCTCAGCCAAGGCATTTTGATAGCAATCGTAACCATCTGTCATGGAGCATAAAACGTCGTGACTCTGGTGCAGTCGCTGATAGGCTGCTGAACAATATTGCAAGCCACGATCGGAGTGATGGATTAATTGTTGATCCGTAGCTCTTTTCTTGAGTGCCATTTTTAATGCCTTTGCAACGCCATCGGTGTGTAATGTCGGATGCAGATGATGTCCCATGATTTTGCGTGAATGCGCATCCGTGACCAGACTCAGGTAGGCCGTCGTTTCCCGCGTATCGATATAGGTAATATCAGCCACCCATAGCTGCTCGGCCATGCCGGGCTTGGGGGCATCTTTAATCAGGTTAGGATGCTTGAACATCCAATGTCTCGAATCGGTCGTCTTGTGGTAGCTCCGCTTCGGTTTGACCAGCATATGCGACATACGCAAACTACGAAACAAGCCATCGCGTCCAAGCTTGATCCCCGCCTCAGCGATGCGATCCTTTAACAAATAATGTAACTTGCGCGTACCGATGCGCGGCTGCTTCAGACGTACCTGCGTGACCATACTTTGCACAGTACTATTGCGAGCGGCAAGCGCTACCTGCGCGCCGATACGTTTGTAATACGTTTGTCGGCTAATCCCGAGCAACTGACAGGCCTTCGTAATACTCATGCCTTCTTTTCCCCGCAGGAGGTCAGTGGCCCGGGCGAAGGCTTTTGAGATCACTTGAGAAATTTCTTCCCTTTTTTACATCATCAACAACATCCATCAATTTTTCGTAGAGTCGACCTGTAGTCAAGCACTTAAGACTTTTAACATCCAAATTTCCATTTATATACGCACGAGAAGCAAGCTTGAAGCTCGTACAACAAGGATGACACTGATACTCGACATCCTGTTCATTAGCAGACGTGGTTATTTTCGACGGCGCACAATATTTCGTCATAAGATCCAACTACCTGCAAGTCGCCAGCTGCGTTGACAGTTTGTTGCGATGGGCGAAACAAAAAACCAAGGTCGGCCAAGTGCAGCATGGCGAGATCATTAAAGGCATCTCCCACGGCGAGAATGTGGTGCCCGGCCTCCTGAAAAACACGCACGGTTTCCTCTTTTCCTCGCCGTGGCAGGAAGTGACAACCATCAATCAATCCATCGTTTGCAACCGAAAGCCGGTGACATTGAAATTCCGGTGCGCCAAGCGGTACACAAAATTGCACTGCCAGCTCGATAAAGGCGTCGGAAACCACTAGCACACGATAGTTTCGGCTTAACGCCGATACGAAATCGGCTGCACCATCCAGCACCGGCAGCGTAGCCACGATGCGCTGGACGTCGATCAGCTTTAGCCCATGTTGGCGCAACAATGCAATGCGTCGCCGCATCAGCTGTGGGTAATCCGGTTCTTCCCGCGTCGTAATGGCCAGTCCGGGAATACCGGCACACAGTCCGATGTGCGGCCACATTTCTGGCGCTAGTACACCCTCCAGATCGATACATGCGATATTCATTGCTTGCCTTTCCTGGCCGTTTAATGGGTCATATTGGTAAAGGCCAAGGACACGCCGAGCCCCATTAAAATCGAACCGATCAGTTTGTCGATCACATTCTGGTGACTGATCATGCGGGACCGAAACGTCTGTTGCGAGAAAAATATGGCCACCAGTGCAAACCAAATGAAGTGGATGGCAGATATGAATAGGCCGTAGCTGAATTGGATTGTCAGTGGCGTCCCTGCTTGCACCACTTGGGTATAGGTACTAATGACAAACAGGGTCGTCTTCGGGTTTAGTACATTGGTCAAAAATCCATTGAGTAATACTTTGAAGGGCGACACAGGGACATCAAAATGCAGATCGATGACCAGCTTTGATTGGTTACGGAAGGTTTTCCATCCGATCACAATTAAATACAAGGCACCGACGATCTTGATTAATGTAAACAGCGAAGGCGAGTGCGCGATGACGAATCCAATACCGAACATCGTATAGAAAACATGCACCTGAACCCCGAGTGCAATACCGAGCGCAGCGAACAGGCCGGCATTGCTGCCATGCAGATAGCTGTTGCGAGTAACCATCGCGAAATCCGGGCCCGGGCTGATGGTAGCCAGTATGGTGATTAATGCAACAGCAATAAGCTCAGTCATAGGTCTCTCTTTCCATTATTGTGGTGATCGCACGGGGTCTCTGAATGACCTCGTGCGACATTCAGAAACTTATTTTTTGCGGTAGGTGACCACCAACACATCTCGATTTGCTGGTTGATCAATATCGAGCTGGACGATGGGCGTTACGCCGTGCAGCACATGCTGGTCATTGACGATCGCAGTATCGAACATGTTGGTCAACGTGAAACTGTCGATCTTTTGCTTATCCAAGTCATAGATCTGGGTGCAGCCGTTGACGATATTGGTCCGCTTGACCATCATCATGAGTACAAAGTTGACCCCGTCACGATGTATGCCTTCCGGTGTGGGCTTGCCTTCAACCGCAAGCTTGGCGTCAATACGGAACTGATGGATCTCGATATGCCAATGAGCGTACGGCGACAGTCGTCCGAAAATGCCACAGCACAAGCGCAGAATCGCCGTCATGGTCGCGCCACCCAAAATCTGAGGGACAATCGGCTGGAAATGGCGCGCAATATCACCGTTGAGATTGTTGTAGGTGAGGCTTTGGTAATGTGGTTGATGCGGCTCTATGTACACGATATGGCTCGATGGCAGCGCACGCAACGTGGCATGCCGGCGCGATCGGTAACGCCCGCCATCCGCCATATAGTCGTCGCATGGCAAATCGTTCCAGCTTTCTTGAAACGCTAACGCATCATCTAGTGGCTTAATCGAGCCTTCGGATAAATGCTGCAGCATCCTCTCAGACGGAATGAAACAACGATCCCTACGGCTAATTAGGCTGCACAATCGATCAATTGCCGTATCTGGCTCAGCATAAATCTGACCTTCATCTAGTAACGTTGTCATGTTGTGTATCTCCGGGCGAGGCTTCATTCGAAGCCTCCCTCATCAGTGAGTAATCATCGTCTTAATATGACAGGAAGATGACTTCCAGGCAGGATATCTGGACACAAATTATCTATATAATGTTCGGTGATAAAAAGCGATTAAACCTGTCGATAATGTGTGACTAAACCTGACTGATTATGGCTAGACAAGTACCACTCAATACGCTGCGTTTTTTCGAGGCGGCTGCAAGGCTGGGCAGTTTCGTCAAGGCTGCCGACGAGCTGCGGATCACGCATGGCGCAGTCAGCCGGCAAATTCGTTTGTTGGAAGAGTCGCTTGGCACGGATTTGTTCGAGCGCCGTAACCGTGGCGTTTTTCTGACGCCGCAAGGGGAGCAATTGTGGGCCGCTGCCCAGCAGGCATTTGAGCGTCTTGATGCAGCGATTGCTGCATTGCGCAAGCCAGCGTGCCATGTGCCTTTGGTGGTGTCGTGTGAGCCGACGATCTCAATGAAATGGCTAATACCTCGGTTAAGCGATTTTTACAACAAGCATCCCGAGATGCAACTCCACATTTTTGCCTCCGGCGGGCCGGTTGCATTCCAGCGCGATGGGGTTGACGTTGCATTACGTCGTAATGACTTCAATTGGGGTGCTGGTATCTATGCGGAAAAAGTGTGCGATGAGTGGATAGCACCAGTGTGCGCGCCAGCGCTATTGAAACAAGGTCAATTGCATTTGCCATTGCAAAAAGTGCTGCACACTTCCTCACGCATGACAGCTTGGACAAATTGGCGCAGTGTCAGCAAAACCGACACCGGACACGGCGACAGCCAGACCTATGAGCATTTCTATCTCAGTTTGCAAGCTGCCTGTGCCGGCTTGGGCGTGGCAATCGGCTCCGTGTTCATGGCGCAGGAAGAAATCGACAGCGGACGCTTAGTCGCGCCGTTTGGTTTTATGCGCGATGGTTCTGAATATTTCCTTCTTTCACCTCTACCGTTCGATAGTGATCCGCGCCGCGTCGCGTTCTTACAATGGATGCGTCAGCAAATGCATCATGCGCATCCTTGATACCCAATCAAAACGACCTGTCGGCGAATTTAAACACTCAATGTCGCAATATGCGTTAAAAGGGTACTGTCAACTTAAGGAACTGGTTTTTAAAGTTTCCCACTTTTCGTGGTTTTCATGAACTTTTCTAGTACTGAAATTGAAAATTTTTGAAGGATAGTAGCGAGATACCCACTTTCAGTCGTAAAATTTTCTGACTTTTCGTTAAGTTGACAGTACCCGTAATTATGCTCCGCTGCGCATAATTACGAATCCTTGCGGTCACCCTGCTAATGCGACATTAGAACCGAGGAAAAAGGAAATGTATTTAGTAGACTAAATATAGGCTTTTAAGTATAATTTATCTACTTAATGGACTAAATTTAGTCTATTAACTGTTTGCGGCGAGGCCACAGTCTGCTATACTTCAAATATTACCCGTCAACGGATAGAAAATTGATGTTGGACTTTGGATTTGCAACTGAGCAAGAAGTTCGAATCGAACTCGGCAAGCGTTTGCATGCGCAACGATTAATGCGAGGCCTATCCCAGGTGGAATTAGCAAAGCGGGCTGCCATTGGGGTAAGTACTTTAAAGCTTCTGGAAAGCAAGGGGCAATGCACATTGGAGAATTTCATGCGCGTAGCTCTAGGTCTGGGGTTGGCCGACGAAATGCAATCGCTCTTTATTCCTAAAATCAAGTCTATTTCGCAAATGGAGCAAGCTGAGCAGGCTAAGCGTGTACGCGCCCCCCGTAAGTCAGCCATCGCTAAACTTAAACAAAAAGCTGGTGCATCGCCTCTACGTCCACCCAAACCTCGCGCATGAAAAAAATTACAGTTTTCTTTTGTGGTTGGGGGCAACGCTGGCCCCTTGGAACCCTGGCCGATAATGGTAAAGATTTGTTGTTCGAGTACTCGCCAGAAGCAATAGCCAATGGCGTTGAATTCTCCGTGCGGCATCTCAAACTCCAAGCGGAGGCTTATGGCGGTTTTCCAGCCTATCAATTCAAATTGCCTGGGCTAATAGCTGATGCGTTGCCAGACGGATGGGGCCTGCTACTAATGGACAGGCTATTCAAGAAGAACTTCGGCCTTTCCCCGCATCAAATATCCCCGCTCGACCGACTCGCGTTCATCGCTGACCGCGCCATGGGAGCATTGACTTTTGAGCCGGCCATGAATATTGAAATGCCTCCGACAGACCTAAAACTACTAGAGCTGGCGACAGAGGTACAGACAGTGGTCGCCGACCGGGATACTGTCGCATTACGGCAATTGGTGGTGATTGGCGGCTCTCCGCAGGGAGCGAGACCGAAAGCTTTAGTGCAGTATGACGCGGCTGCCAATCTAGTTAGCACCCGAGAAGATGCGTCAGGATTGCCTTGGTTAGTCAAATTCCCGGGCAAATCTGAGCACAAAGAGGTGTGCGCAATAGAACACTGCTATGCGCAATTTGCCGCCGACTGCGGTTTGGACATGCCACGAACGCAGTATTTTGATTTGGACCGCCAATATGCGGCATTCGGAATAGAGCGCTTCGACCGTAATGCCGGACAGCGAGTGCCCACCCATACGCTAGCCGGTGCGCTGCATACTGACTTTCGTGTGCCGACTATCAGCTATCAGACGTTATTACGCAGTACGCGGGCCTTTACGCACAGCGAACACGAAGTCCGAAAAGCGTTCGAACGGTGCGTTTTTAACGTTGTATTCAATAACCGGGATGACCACTCCAAGAATTTCTCATTTCGTATGGACGAAACATTCTCTTGGAAGCTCGCACCTTGCTACGACTTAACCTTCTGTGAAGGTCCTGGCGGCGAACATCAGATGGATATCGAAGGAGAGGGTCGCAATCCGAGCAAGAAAGACCTGATGAAGCTGGCCGCTACCAACGGCATTGACTCATCCTGTGCGTCCGACACAATAGCGCGGCTTACGGGTATTGCAGGCGAGTTCAAAACGCTGGCAAAGAATTATGCAATTCGCCCGGCTACACGCAATAAGATTGCCAAAGCCATTGAGGAAAACCGGAAGCGCATGGTTTGATTACTGCTATTGACGAAATGTCTATTTTTGCTGCGTCACGGGAAATCGAAGTCTACCCTTTGGATTTTAAAGAAACGAGCCAACTGCGTATTAACACCCTTTCTGGGGGTCCCCGCCGGAACCGCCGAAAATTCCGCCCCCCTTGAATTGCTTTGTCAGACTGAGCTATACCCCATCCTGATGTCAGATACCGTTCGTAAATAACGTCAGGATAGAGTTGTATTTCAATTTTATTGACATATTTTACGAAAGGTAATAGAGTCTTTCCTGACATTATTAAGTAGGAAAGACAATGTGATGAGCGAAATAATTATTTACGAACCGACGGATGGTGGACACGTTACCGTTCGGCTTGAAGGCGAGAGCCTTTGGCTGACCCAAGAACAAATTGCCGACTTATTCCAGAGGGAGCGGTCGGTGATTACCAAGCATTTGCGCAACATCTTCAAGGATGGTGAACTGGTTGAAGAAAGCAATGTGCAAAATTTGCACATTGCCGGTTCGGACAAACCAGTGAAATTTTACAACCTCGACGCCATCATTTCTATTGGGTATCGCGTTAACTCCAAGCGCGGCACGCAATTTCGCCAATGGGCAACAGGTATTTTACGTGACCATTTGATGCAGGGCTGGACACTGGATCGCGCCCGCTTCGAGCACAACGCCGCCGAACTGGAAGCGGCACTAGCGCTGGTCAGGAAGACCGCGCAATCGCCCGACTTGATGACTGATACCGGACGAGGATTGGTCGAAATCGTTAGCCGCTATACCCAAACCTTCTTGTTGTTGCAACGCTATGACGAAGGATTATTGACCGATCCCAACGGGACGATGGGTGGCGTGATGCCGTCTCTTGGCGAAGCAAGGCAATCCATCGCGGGCTTGAAAGCCGATCTTATGTCCCGTGGCCAGGCCAGTGATCTTTTTGGGCTTGAACGCGGCGATGCGCTCGCCGCGCTTCTTGGCAATCTCGATCAATCCGTATTCGGCGAACCAGCCTATCCGACCATTGAACGCAAGGCTGCGCATTTATTGTATTTTGTCATCAAGAACCATCCGCTGGCAGATGGCAACAAGCGCACCGGCGCTTTCCTGTTCGTCGATTTTCTCAGCCGCAACGGCGCATTGATGCGGGATGGGCAGCCGGTCATCAATGATATTGGCCTTGCCGCATTGGCGTTACTGGTGGCTGAATCCGCCCCAACGCAAAAAGACACAATGATCCGCTTGATTGAAAACATGCTGGTCGGCGTGCGGTAACGGGTATGAACGGACAACGCATTGGATACATCCGGGTCAGCACCTTTGACCAGAACCCGGAACGGCAACTGGAAGGCGTCAAGGTTGATCGCGCTTTCACTGACATGGCATCGGGCAAGGATGTTAAGCGTCCGCAACTAGAAGCGCTGATTGATTTCGCTCGCACTGGCGACATCGTAGTGGTGCATAGCATGGACCGCCTGGCGCGTAATCTTGACGATTTGCGCCGTATCCTGCAAACACTGACACAGCGCGGCGTGCATATCGAATTCGTTAAAGAACATTTGTGTTTCACCGGTGAAGATTCTCCGATGGCGAATTTAATGCTGTCGGTCATGGGTGCGTTTGCCGAGTTTGAGCGCTCCCTGATCAAAGAGCGCCAGCACGAAGGCATCGCTAAGGCGATGCAGCGCGGCGCTTACCGTGGCCGCAAGAAGTCGCTTTCCGATCAAGAAATTGCCGGACTGCGACAGCGGGTTGCTGCTGGTGAAAAAAAAACCACGCTCGCTCGTGAATTTGGCATTAGCCGAGAAACGCTTTACCAATATTTACGCGCGCCGGAGTAACGTGTGCAAACCGCAAAGAGCGAGCGATTGACCGTCCTGTCTGAGGCCGAGCAGGAAGCGCTGTACGGCCTGCCGGACTTTGATGATGCACAGCGGCTGGAATATCTGGCATTGACGGAAACTGAACTGACGCTCGCCAGCAGCCGTTCCGGCCTCCATGCCCAGATCGGTACTGTCAACTTGCGGATTCGAAAAGATGAGTTCTGAGAATCGAGGCTGAACTGCCTGGATTTGGAGAAATAAGCGGGGAAGATTACAGGATTTTGTCTACACCGGTGACCTCATTCCAGAGTGAAAATGCGTCAGCCCGGACGTACCGGTACTGCTGCGCCGACAGGCGGTTGCGCTGACACCGGAAGATATTGTTGATCGGGCCGTGTGCCGACAAAAAGCGCTGTGCATGGCCGGGTGACTTGAAGCGGCGCATCTGTTTTTCTCGTTGCCGCGTCGGTTGGTGCGAGAGTTCGGCTCGGTTGTTCAGGCCCTTGTGCTGTCGATGCTCGACACCGGGCATGATTTGCTTCTTCGCTGCGGCGTAGCTTTTGAGTTTGTCGGTGACCAGCACTCGTGGGGCGTAACGCAAGCCCTTGAGGAGCTTGCGGAAAAAGCGTTTCGCCGCCTGCCGGTTACGCCGGCTTTGCATGAGGATATCGAGCACATGGCCCTCCTAGTCGACTGCACGCCACAGGTAATGGTGCCTGCCCTTGATGGTGAGCACCACCTCGTCGAGATGCCATTTGTCCCCGCGCTTCGGCTGACCCTGGCGCAGTTCATTGGCATATCCCTGGTCGAACTTCCATGTCCATTGGCGGATCGTCTCGTAGGTGACGATGATGCCCCGACTGGACATCAATTCCTCGATGTCACGAAAACTCAGCGAAAACCGGAAGTAGAGCCACACCACATGGCTGATGATTTTGGGAGGAAAGCGGAAGCCGCGGTAAATTTGGGAATTTTTCATCCCGCTACTTTACAAAATTTTGCCGGCTGCCGTAAGTTGACAGTACCTTACGTTCAATTGAATAACGGTTCACTACAGTTCTTTACTCCGTCCCCTGAATGGTGAGTTAAATCAAATGACACGACAGATAGGGTGACACAAGGGGAGGACGATTTTACGCATTCACGAATAAATCCCTACGTCTAGGCAACCAGACCGAAAATAACCGTTTTCAGACTCTTAAACGATTGCATGTTTTGCATAGATCATGCACAATTAATCATTGAAATCGTTCTTAATCTATAGAGGAGTAGATCATGCACAGCATGACTTTAGAGCAATTACGGGCTACTGCCAGCGCCGGTGGCGTTGTGGGCGTCACCTTGAAAGGGCGAGGCAGTGGATTCTTCATGGAGATTGCCACTCGTAGCGGGAATGACGCTGTTCTTTCCAAAGCTCGTAGCAGCGAACCACGTCGTTTTGGTACCCCAAACTCCGCGCTGATCGTGTTGCGTGAAATTGGTATTGCCGTTGCGCAGCTTGACGCTACTGACTGGAATCCAGACCAGAAAGAAATTACCCAGAGCCGGGAAAGCCGCGCTCAAGCGATGCGCGAAGCACACCAAGCCGCCGCCTATAGCAAGCTGCTGGCCGCCGAGATTCAGGAATCCATTGACGACCCCCGGCAGAGCATTGCGCACGATGAAGTCATGACACGGATGGACGCCCGTATTGCTCGTCACAAGGCAGCAGGAGGAAAGCGAGGATGAGCCAGCAGCCGCAGCATCACGAGCAGACCAATTAAGCTATGACGAATGCAAAAACTCCTTACCGTATAGTATGGCGACCGATCGCTGAGACGGATCTAGACAACATCGTTGATTACATCGCCCAAGACAACTCGACCAAAGCGGAAGAGTTTGGCCAAGAGCTGCGAGATAAAACATTGCTACTCGCACAACATCCCAATCTCGGCCGCATTGGACGGCCCGGCCTACCGGCTTTTGTGCGCGAATTAGTCGCACATCGAAACTATCTCATTTTTTATCGGGTGCTGGACGAGACCCACACCGTCGAAATTTTGCGAGTGAGGTACACGGCTCAACAGGTATCATGATGGTACTGTCAACTTAACGAAAAGTCAGAAAATTTTACGACTGAAAGTGGGTATCTCGCTACTATCCTTCAAAAATTTTCAATTTCAGTACTAGAAAAGTTCATGAAAACCACGAAAAGTGGGAAACTTTAAAAACCAGTTCCTTAAGTTGACAGTACCACAAAAGCTAGTATCGCTAGCCAACTCGGTATCGGCGAGGCCACCGTATATCGTATTTTAGCTGCCGAAAAAAGTGCTAAATAGATAACATAAGATGGGGAGTAGTTCAGATGGCATTGTTGGCGGCTATGTGCAAATTACCCCAAGTACTGGACGTAGCCGCTAAGTAATTAGCATAATTAAAGGTACTGTCAACTTAAGGAACTGGTTTTTAAAGTTTCCCACTTTTCGTGGTTTTCATGAACTTTTCTAGTACTGAAATTGAAAATTTTTGAAGGATAGTAGCGAGATACCCACTTTCAGTCGTAAAATTTTCTGACTTTTCGTTAAGTTGACAGTACCGTTAAAAGTGATATGGAACATAAGAGCCTCGATACTGTTACATATTGAAATCCCTACCTCAGGAAAATTTTATGAAAAACTATCGTTTGTTTAAACGCACCAAAAATGGACGATTTCGAATTCTGCGAATAGAATTTGTCTAGGTCATTGTTTTAAAAAGAACTCCAAATTATCTGGGCTTTAGGCGTAGCCCCCCCTAATGATTCAGCAATTACTCGCCGAAGGACAATGGAAGAAGCGTATGAATGGCGTGGACTTGAGAGCGCTGTCGCCGCTTATCTACGCGCATGTGAATCCGTATGGCCGGTTCGAATTGGATATGAACGTCCGCTTGCCCATTCATCGTGGGGCTGGGCTGATGGCTGCATAAAGTGCGCGGTCTTCAGTAGCGGTAATCATTTATAAATAAGTCAGGAACGTCAAATGGCAAAAAATAGTAGTGCGACACAAATTTACGCAATCAAAATCACTTTGCAAGATGTGAAGCCGACGATATGGCGTCGATTACATGTTGCTTCGGATATCAATCTTGCGCAACTACACCAGGTCATCCAGATCGCCATGGGCTGGACCGATTCGCACCTACATGAATTCGTGATTAGTGGCGAACGTTATGGTTCTATGGCGATGAACGACGAATTGGATCAGGAAATAGTAGACGAAAGTCAGATACGGTTAGACAAGGTAGCGGCTCCAAAGTCGCGCTTTATCTATGAATATGACTTCGGCGATGATTGGCGGCACGAAATCAAAATAGAGAAAATAGTCGATGCCAAGGTTGGCATAAAGACGCCGTATTGTGTCGGTGGCGAACTAGCGTGTCCGCCTGAGGATTGTGGTGGTGCCTGGGGTTATGTAGACATGTTGGAAAAACTGGCTGAGCCAGCCAATGAGGAACGATCCGAATTAATCGAGTGGCTAGGCTATGAATTCGACCCACAGCAATTTGATCTACATGAGATCAATGAAAATCTTCAGCATTTACAGAAATGAAAAAATCCTCGATAGATACACAAACCGCGCAAGTGAGCAGCATGACGACCGCGCTTGTCGGCGACATTCGTCATTTAATCCTGGAGGCCAAAGCAGGACTGGCGGCCACCGTCAATTCGACGTTGACGCTACTGTATTGGCGTATCGGGCAGCGTGTACACACCGAGATACTCAAAGGCGGGAGAGCTGAATATGGCGGGCAAATCGTTGCGACCTTAGCCCGGCAATTAGAGGCCGAACAGGGGCGTGGTTTCAGTACCAAGAACTTGCGCCATATGGTACGTTTTGCCGAAGCATTCCCTGATGTGGAAATTGTCTCGACGCTGTCGAGACAATTGGCATGGAGTCACTTTCTTGAAATTATCTATATAAAAGATGATCTCAAGCGTGATTTTTATGCGGAAATGTGTCGCCTGGAACGATGGAGTGTGCGCACGTTGCGACAACGCGCCGGTTCAATGTTGTTTGAACGCACAGCCCTATCGCGTAAGCCAGACGAATTGATTCAGCAAGAGTTGGCCGCACTGCGCACATCCGATCTGCTATCACCCACGCTAGTCCTGAAAGATCCCTATATCCTCGACTTCCTCGGGCTACAGGATCGGTACTTGGAAAAAACTTAGAAGATGCGATTCTGCGTGAATTGGAAAACTTTTTGTTGGAGCTAGGGGCTGGATTTTCTTTTGTTGCCCGCCAGAAAAGGCTGCAAATAGACAATGACGACTTCTACATTGACCTCCTGTTTTACAACCGCCGCCTTAAACGCTTAGTCGCCATAGAATTAAAACTAGGTGACTTTGAAGCTGCTCATAAGGGGCAGATGGAACTGTATCTGCGCTGGCTGGCCAAGCATGAACAGGAGCCAGGCGAGGCACCTCCTCTGGGCATCATTCTGTGTACCGGCAAAAAGCGTGAACAGATCGAATTGCTGGAATTAGATCAAACCGGTATCCACGTTGCCGAATACCTGACGGACCTGCCCCCTCGTCAACTGTTAGAAGAAAAGCTGCATGAAGCAGTAGCCTTATCGAAGGCACGACTTGAAAATCGAGCAAGTCCTACAGGTAGTGAAGAGGAGAGCGAAGCATGAATCCCGGTTCTAAAAATCTATTTACTATCACTAGAGCATGCTCTAATGATTTGCTTTCAGACAACCATAAAATGCCATCACTAGAATCATTTAATAATTTTGATAGTCTTGTTATCACATCATCCCTAACCCTTGTAATCGAAAAATGATCGTTGGCTACGCAAGAACTTCCACTATCGATCAAGTTGCTGATTTCGAAGCACAAATCGAAGCCTTGAAAAAAGCAGGTTGCGAAAAATTATTTAGTGAGCAGGTATCCTCTGTGGTCATTCGCGCGCAATTGGAAAACACCCTCGATTTTGTACGAGAAGGCGATGTGTTCGTGGTGACTAAACTGGATCGACTGGCGCGTTCCATTGCAAACCTGATGACGATTATTGAGGTGTTGGAGCGCAAACACGTGGGCGTGAGAATTCTTAATTTAGGGATGGATACCGAGACACCAACGGGTAAGTTGATGCGGTACTGTCAACTTAACGAAAAGTCAGAAAATTTTACGACTGAAAGTGGGTATCTCGCTACTATCCTTCAAAAATTTTCAATTTCAGTACTAGAAAAGTTCATGAAAACCACGAAAAGTGGGAAACTTTAAAAACCAGTTCCTTAAGTTGACAGTACCCCAAAAACCAGTGTGATAGCGGCACAGACGACGGCGATTATTGCGCGCTGGCTGATGTTTTTACGACGGCGTTGCACTGATGCTGAGTCGTTCACGATGGCTGGAATGATCGACGCTGGTCAATCTCATCTTCCTGTTGAACGTGAATATTTTAAGGTCCTTAAACCTTCGGGTTCATCCATCAATGGGATCTTGCCATCGTTGTGTACGCGGTGGTCGGCTGATGCATATTACCGATTACTGGAAGCGTGCTATTGGCGCTACGCGCGACGGTTCTGGCGGAAATGTCACCCACAGTCGCGCTGCTGGTATCGGCGTTTGCTTAAGGGCGAAACAGGCGTACTGGCACCGACGCCACGCATACTGGCGTTTTTATATTGGCGCATGACGTGGCAAGGATCTACTAACCCTTACTTGCTGCGTCGCAGTCATGCTCTGCCCTTCTATGGCATTGCTGAGTGGGAGGCTACACGACCAGTTACTGAGTTTGACGAAACCGATTTAGCTGCATTTGAAGAGGCGCTGGAAGCGTCATGGCGCGACTGGCTGGCATGTATTGATTTGCTCGGCGTGGAGATGTTAGAGCGAAATCCATGGCGCTTGCGCATCCGTCCGAGTACCTACATTAACTTATCTAAAAAGAAATAAAAATACACCATCAACTATTTTGCATAATTACTTCGCACAGTGCCGTAACTATTTGTTTTTAAAAGGAGTGAGTTTTAAAAAACGACAAGGTGTCAATTTGTTTGCACTTTTACTTCGTTTTTTTATCACTTTTACTTCGGTTGACGGCAGCCTTTGGCAAGCTCTTTGGTCACAAAGGATACATATCAAAAATATTGAGCGGGAAGCTTAAAAATAGTGGCGTCGAGTTGATTACCAAGGTGCGTAAAAATATGAAACTGGTGACGCATAGTCTCTTCGATGAGGCCATATTGCGCCAACGTTCATTGGTCGAAACAGTCTTTGATGAACTCAAAAATCTGTGTCAGATCGAGCATTCACGTCATCGCTCGCCAATGAACTTTACGGTTAATTTACTCGGTGGACTGGTCGCTTATTGTTTGATGCCCAAGAAACCAACTCTGCCTTTGCGGTTCGTTCGGGCTTTGGCAGGCGATTCTTCAACTAGCCTTATTCCGAACTGAGGTTAAATAGGCTAAAAAAGCAGTCATAGAGGCTTAACGTACTATTTTTTCCGTTTCCCCTGTTCTCCCCCTATTTGAAGTCATTAGTTTAGCGGTACGGCACGACTATTTCCAGGTCAAAATCCGACAGACTGCTAGGAGAGCGTGTAACCAGCAGCCTTGAGGTCTTTAGTGATGCCGTACGCAATTTCTTCGATATTGATATTAAACTTCTTGTATATCATTCCATGAACATCGCTCGGTAGAGTTACGTTACCGGTGTACAAGCAACATACGTTAGGCCGCCCCAGTTTCCCGACGAAGTAGCCGAACTCAAAGAGTACGTTGGGCCTAGCTCTGTATTCCTTTTGCCGCAGTTCGTCTGGTTTGATATCCTCATCTTTCAAGTATGCTATCTCATCCGGGGTTAGCAGGATGAACGCATACCCAACATCGCTGTGTTTTTCGAACTTCTCGATGACCGTCTGACCTTCATCTGCTTGTCGATGGAGAACAACTGGCTCAAGGCCGATTTCATGAAGAAATATTTCGAGATTAGTCTTAGCGACTTCATCTCGTCCGTGAACGACAAATACTTTACGACTGCGTTCCGCCTGGAACTTGGTTGACATGGTTTCCGTCAATTCGCTATGGAGTGCAGCATTGAGTTGAAACAGCTCAAGACGCTCAATAATTGAACTGATGCGATGGATTTTATCGTCAATGTTCTTGTAGTAGTCGGCAATTTCTTCGCCAAGTGAACGTCGATCCATACCGATCACCATCGCACCCCACCAGCTATACTCCGTTGCCAGGGTGTCGGTCGTAAACATCTGTTTTAGCAGTTCGACATTGAAAGAGTTCCAGGTGTTGCAGTCGTTCTTTGCGGCATCCAACGCTTGTTGACTGCTAATTTGAGTCCGCTTCAACTCCAAACCTTTCTCTATCCGATGCTGCAGGCGGGTCTTCGCGTCCTCACGTGGTATTGTCAACTCATTCGGCTGCTTTGGTTCATTAGATTTATTTATTGGTTTGCGTGTCACAGGTACTCCTGATCGAAATATGCTCGTGTATCCGTAAGGTCAACCTTGGCCAAACGGTATTTGTAATCGGCGGTCACGATAGCAGAATCACCTGACACGCAAAAAAATAGCTTGAATCAACTATTGAGGCATCAACTAGCTTGAAAATTTCCGCCACTGGGCCAACCCGGTGCGAGCACGAAGGATCTGTATACCACCGGCTCACGCCGTCATGATCTGGTCGCTCCAATGCAGTGTATCGATCTCGATCGTCACCCGATGAATTTTTACTTCTGGCACCTTGGCTTTACCTTTTCCTCCGTGCAGAATCACGAAACCGGCGTCCACGAGTTTGCTCAGTGTCCGACTGACGTTCGGCTCTGCCCGTTGCATGATCGCTGCCAAGGCCGCTACTGATTGTGGCTTGTGCTCATCGATCACGGCCAGCAGCGCCCGGTTCTCTCGCGTCAGCAAGCGTGCCATGGCCTCGACCGATTCAAACGAGGTCTGTGACGCATCCGCCGGGACGGCTCTCTCTCCGCGCGCGACGCCCGTCATTTCTGCGCGCAATGCTTTCAGTGACTGAATTTTCAACGTGTTCATTTGTCTTTCTCCTCTCGATCGGCAACAATTTCAAACGCGACACCCAATTCCTCTAGGATGCGCTCCGCTTCATCAAAAAAATCATCCAGTAACTGTACTGCTGACACAAAAAGGTAGGGGCGCCCGGCGTCCTGGGTAGTTCGGTGCCAGTGATCCGCTTGCCTTGCGGCTGGTACAAAGGCTCTCCCTTTGTGTGCAACGGGATGCGCATTATCAAAGCCCATCAAACGCTGTCCATTCGGATCGTGCAAGGTTAGCGAATACGCTATTCCATGAGGGACGCGCTCTGATTTTTCTACCGTGCGGACTTCGAATTTCAAAAAGTGCCCGGTCAATAAAAAATGGCGTCGGCCATCGTAGCCCAGGAGATGCTCTAGTTCGTATTCGGGAATATTCATAAAATTATTATATCCTATCGAGATAGGATAGGATATAAGTCAATGCACTTGTCTACGCTTGCGTTGTACTAAAAAGCACCAAATGCGATGGACCGATAAAGGTGCGCATTTGCTGGTGCAGGTCCGTTTGGCGGTCTTGAATGGCGTGCTGAAGATGCGAGAAAAAATATCGCGTCGTTTTCCAAACAGGAACAAGGATGACCATCAAACGAACACCTGGCATGGTTACCTTCGGTTTTAACTGCACTCGTCTACGGTCAATGTTACCCAGTTGTTACCGTAACGATACTGACATCAGATTACTTAGTGACATATTATTTCAATAAGGGTATTCGAAGCGAAGCTGCAACGAGTGACATTTTAAAATCCCAATGCCCTTAAAACTCATGTTTCGTGTTCGATCCGCGAGGAACTGTTTCTAGAATGTATTTTAGTGGGTTAAAAAGCTTTTTTGCCTGCTCTTATAGCAAGCCGTTTTGGTCTCAAAAAACCGCGTATTCATGCAGTAGCAGCCAGAAAGCCTTTTCCAGCAAGGCTTCAGCCAAATGTTGTCAGATTGGACCGTCGTTCCCAATGGGCCTATATAGTTAGGTGCCACAATTCACCACATCAATTCAAAGGAGAATCAAAATGGCAGGCATACCAAACGGCATCAATGCGTGGATTTTTTTGAATGAGGATGAACCACCCAGCACTAACTACAATAGCCCAAACAGTTGCTATCAATCGCTCATCAATTACCAAGCTTACAACAGCATAGCTTCTCTTGGCATTAGTTTTTTTGAGGTAACCCCGGTCACAAATGGTTACACCATTGAAATCGGCAGCTCATCTCATGAGGGGGGGGCTAAGTAATCAAGATTATTTGAATTTTGTACTCAGTGATGCACGCCAAATCAATCCGAATATCAAGTTTTTGGCTACCATGGTGTATTCGGGCAATAACACTTTGGCCGGAATTTTTTCAGACAATGGAGATCCGCAAACACAGGCTAGCGCATTTGCCAATAATTTAGTTATATACCTAAAAGATAATGGAATGAATGGTTTGGATGTTGATTGGGAAGGAGATGTATCCACTAAAATGACCCAATCGCAGTTTAAAACCTTATTTTCCACAATTCGTCAGGTGTTTGATCAGCAGCCGGTAAAATATTATCTGTCATTCACGCCTGCATGGCCCACTCCAACGATTGATTATTCTACCGTCAATAGCGCGTTCGATTTCGTCTCACCTCAATTTTACGATGGCACTCCGCTATCAAGCTTTCTCGATGCCGGAATATCCCCATCCAAGATCGGCTATGGGGCACAGTTTGAGCCGGGCAATGCAGCGCCCAACGCAAGCGCACAACAGGTATGGAGCGCTGTTTCGCAGGGGTTTACTTACAACAGTAGCCAGTATAATTATTTAGACATTTTCGTTTGGCGCCTAAATTCGGGTAACTTTCAGTTTGAGCAAGCGCAGTTCATGATTCTTTATCAGCTCGCGAACCCGCCTGCCAGTAATACCTTCGACGACACCCCGATTATTGGTGCAGCGGGTAATCCCAATATTACACAAATGACGATCCAATGTGGCGACGTACTTAACGCCATTCAGACCGTCAATACCGGGACGGGCCCATACAACATCGGTACTCAGCAGAATATGGAAACTGGGATATTTTCATTGTTGCAACATGGTGGAAATAGCGGAGGAAGCCAATTGGTCAGTATTCCGTTAAACGATCCGATTATGTCAATTTCTGGCTACACCGGTTTATGGTATGGCTGGCAATCTGTTTTGCAACTCACGTTGACCGGAAAAAGCGGAGCTATTTATGGCCCATTCGGCACCATGGCCAATTCAACCTCCCAGACCGCTTTCTCTCAGTCTGCTTCACTTGGGCAGAGCATGGTTGCCGTTAGCGGATCCACTGTGACGGTGCCGTTGGCAGACGGTAGCCAGACAGCAATCATTGCAAGTCTCAATGCTGTCTTTGCCTAAGCCATAATTGTCGTCAATCGAAGTAAATCTGGAAACAAACCAATATCCGTAAGTCCCTGAATTTATAGGGGTAGCTCTTCTTTTGTTTGTACTTTTGCTTCGGCAATGTGCGAAGTAAAGTTGATACATCCTGGAAATTCGAAGTAAAACTGCTAAATTGTAAAAAAATAAGCGGAGAGCCGCATCGTTGGTGGCTTTTTGCCGCCACGTTTCACTTTTTCGATCGATAGCGCTCACCCGAAAGGGCATCGCATTTTTCTGTGTGGGCACCCCAACAGGTGTAACAGGCGCAGCGCGTTAATTGAACAAAAGTTAGCGCTATCATTACGTCGTATTGAAAACGCATTCTTGGGCGAACCTCTGAAATTCTTACCGCCGCTTCTGTGTGAATAGTTACGCTTGTGTCCGCTTTGGCTATCATTTCAATTTGCATCAGCTAAGATCATTCATCAATGTAATCTTGCCGTCGCGGCGTGACGACATTTTTGGCGGAAGTGTCACCCATAGGCGCTCTGCGGGCATCGGCGCATGACATGGTAAGGATGTACCAACCCTTACCTGCTTCGTCGCAGTAATGGCCTGCCCTTTTATAGCAGCGCTGACTGGAAGACTGCCCAATTGGTTACTGAGTTTGAAGAAACGGATTTATCTGCATTTTAAGAGGCGAAGGATGCGTCCTGGCGCGAATGGCTAGTGTGCATCGACTGCGCGACGTGGAGGTTTTAGAACGAAATCCATGGCGCTTGCACATCCGTTCCAGTGCCTACATTAACTTATCTAAAAGAAATAAAAACGCACCATCAACTATTTTGCAGAATTACTTCGCAAAGTGCCGTAACTATTTGTTTTTAAAAGGAGTGAGTTTTCGAAAGCGACAGAGCGTCAACTTGTTAATACTTTTACTTCGTTTTTTTATCAACTTTACTTCGGTTGACGAATGGACATCCCCTTCCTGCGCCAGCCAATTAATGCGCAGCTCGACGCGCTGACGGCCGAGCTGCGCACGCAATGGCTGGCATTCAACAGGGTACTGTCAACTTAAGGAACTGGTTTTTAAAGTTTCCCACTTTTCGTGGTTTT